>PBXE01000033.1 GCA_002727485.1 Methanobacteriota archaeon
CGGAAATGCCGCCAATGGATGCTCCACCTGCTCCTCCTGAAATGCCACCAATGGATGCGCCACCTGCACCTCCAGGTATGCCACCAATGGATGCGCCACCTGCACCTTCTGAAATGCCTCCTATGCCGGAAATGCCGCCAATGGATGCTCCACCTGCTCCTCCTGAAATGCCACCAATGGATGCACCACCGGCACCTCCTGAAATGCCACCAATGGATGCACCACCGGCTCCACCAGGTATGCCGCCAATGGATGCACCACCNGCACCTCCTGAAATGCCNCCNATGGANGCACCACCGGCACCTCCTGAAATGCCNCCAATGGACGCNCCACCGGCACCTCCTGAAATGCCNCCAATGGACGCTCCACCGGCACCTCCTGCTTCTGCAGACGCACTGCTTGCACCACCTGCGCCTCCTGAAATGCCGCCAATGGACGCACCACCTGCTGCAGANCCATTACTATCTCCTCCTTCCGCAGATGCACTTCTTGCACCCCCTATGCCAGCTGATACAGTTGAAGGCGACTCAGAAGAAACAATTGATATGTCACCTGACGACCAAATCGGTGAACAAGCGGGCGCCACAATTCGTTCTAGCGCTGAAGTTGATGAAGTNCCTGGAGACAAACTTGAAGGTTCTCTACATGAAGTAGAAAAGGCTACTTTAACCAGTGATGGTGAAGTTGTCAAGCAATCTGTTAAAGGTACACTAACTATCAATAACCCTTCAAGCGAAGATAGAATTTATGATATTGATGTAATCCTTGAAAATGCTAACTCGACAGATATTGGTGGAGACCATGTTTCAGTAGATGAACTTGAAGCTGGTAAAAATTACAGTATGAAGTACAAGGTTGATGGAATGAGAATGCTGGTTTTGAGAGAACGACTTGATACAAACCCTGCTCGCTCACAAGAACGTTCCCTTTCTGTATCAAATGGACCTAATGGTGGTCCATTAGCACTAGAACTAGAAGTTGAAAATGTATCAAATGTTTCCATCGAAAATGTCGAAGTCACTAGACCAATTCCAAGTCAAATTTCATTTGAAAACTCCGGAATTGCAGTTATTGAAGATAATAAATTGACATGGTCTGTTGGAACTCTGGCAGCTGGTGAAAAGCAGGTTTTATCTATTGAAGGTACAATCGTAGTTTCTNGTACAAAGACAATCAATGCAGGTTCAGCATCTGCAAGTTATACCGCCAACTCNACTCTNTCAANTCTTAATTTCAAAGAATTNGACGCATTCTGCCGTGGTTTCACATACATGCGCGTAAGAGAAGATGAAAGACCAGATAATTGGCTTTGTAAGACGGTTTTCGAAAATAGATCTTCTTTCGCTGTCGACCTTGTTAAACTACAAGTTACGATGAAGGGAAGCAATGATTTACTATTCGATATTTCTGATGTCGATGACGATGTTCTGCCTAATGGAAAGTGGGAATCCGATGAAAGAGTTGTAGAAGCAACTTCTGAACCGGATTTCACTTATGACTTATCATACACAATTCTACCTAGAGCAGTTCGTTCGACTGAGGGTTCATTATCTCTCGAAGAAAGTTCATTTGATGTTTTGGAAGCAGACGTTGCCAAAACATACTCCACTACAGGTCTACGCTCATACAGAAGTCAAAAAGTTGAAGCATCTCTTAAATTGACTAATTCTGGCTCATCAACTATCAACTTGATGAGAATAACTGATGACGTACCTGGATTATTTGATGCTCCTGATTTGGAAACANTGAAAATTAGCATTGCTGGCAATGAATTAGAACCTGAACAATACAAGGCGGAAGTTAGTGCCGGAATAACTCTGGAGAAAGAGCACCGATCACCCGATGGTGACGGACACACTCTAACACTAACTATCGGTACNAGAGGNCCGCTTGGACTGGCNCCAGGTGATGANATTTCTATCTCTTATGACCTAATTGCTCCAGATCCTTCACCTGAAAACAAACTAGTAGTTGCTCCTTTGCGAACCGAGTTTAGCGCTGAAAGATTCGGACCGGTATGTTCTAGAGACTGTAGTGAACCTCCTTCGTTGAANGTTATCCATCANAGAAGAGATTTCTCTGCTGGAAAGCAAGCNATACCNCTCGGTGGAAAGGGAAGATATGAAGTNCTGATTCTGTTTGAAAACAATGGAGATACTGCCTTACAAGATGTATTCATAAATGATGTAATACCTTCTAACTTTGAAATAAAAGATTGGCATATCAAGAGCGNTGATGGAAAGCGTGACGACTGTGAGATGAATACAGAAGAAGGTGANGANGGAACTCATATCAGTTGGATGATTCCTATCGTTGGTAAAGATGAAAGATTAGAAGTTTCGTTTGAGATTAANGGCTCTGGAGAAGTTGATGCTGAAGCATTGAATAGATTCCATGGCGTTCACTTTGGTGATGAAGTCGAAACAGAAGATGTTCCNAGTTTAGAAGAAGAAANCAAAGAAGAATCTGATGATTCAGCAGCAGANGTTGAAGAANCAGAAGAAGAAAAACCTAAGGTTACTTGGAGAGAAGATGTTCTAAAAAGAGTGATGNAATCNCATGGAATTGAGGATANAGATGCTTTTATCGCCCATGCTGTTAATTTCGACCATGATGATAATGGATACTTGAAGAAGGCAGAACTTGAAGATGCTGCAAAGGCTTGGAATGAAGCTAATTCTACTGATTCTGATTCCGAAGAAACCACTGAGAATGTCGAAACCGAAGATACATCTGCCGATGAATCTTCAGAAGAAGATGTTTCTGATGAAGCCGAAGAAAAAGAATGTCCAATATGTTCAGTAATGTGTCCTAAGGATGCAAAAACATGTACAGTATGTGAGTTCATATTCGTTTGATGAATTTCACAAGTCTGGTAGAACCCATTGTGGCCAGTATTCACTGTCGGAAGAACTGCTTACGATTATTAGAGTTGGTCTATTTAGTTGTGAAAGAAATTCCTCCAAAGAATTGGGAGTCGATGGGGGGATAACTCCATCTCGTAAATCAACAGCTAACCATGCACCTGGATACTGTTCCATCCAAGCCTCTAACTCTGCTACAATTCCTTGTGGAGGGACTCCTTGACGAACACTAGCAATGTAATCCCATCCTTTAGGACAACGCCTTGGCTCATCGGTCCATATGAATACTCGAGGTTGGTTCTTAAGCATAGCAATTTGTTCTAATGCTTCTAACTCAGTAACACATACCGGTTGAAATGGCATTGGCATTGGCAATGGATGTCTCCATTTATCGTCCACCTCAAGCGGTTTCTTGCGTCGCATGGTTAAGCGTAGTTACTTTACCGTTTCAAACTCTCCCCTTACCGTTTATCCGGACAAATTTGGGGTTTTTTGAACCCAACATTGATGCCCTAGTTTCTATGCCATCAACTCATGTCAAGTGGGAATAACCCCCCTCCACCGCAGCCACCAGGCGGTTCAATGATGATGATGCTCATGATTATGGTCTTGATGACACTATTAATTATGAATCCAGGAATTAGAAACACTCTGGGTGGCATTGCTGATCCTGTATTATCTCCTGTTTTACCTGAAGAAACATATTTCATCATAACAGTCCTGATGTTAGGTTCTTTCTCAATGTTGATGAATACTATTCTTCGTAGTTTCTTCCTAGATCCAGTTGCCCAAGCTCATATTGGACATAGGCAAGGGCAAGTGAGGAGAATGATGAATGATGCTAGAATGTCAAGAGATCCTATTCTGCAAGAAAAAGCAACTGTTCTTCAACAACAAATGATGCCTGAGCAGCTAAAAATACAGATGGGCGCAATGAAGCCAATGATGTTTACAATGGTGATAATTATTGGATTATTTTCTTGGCTTACTACTACTGTTGAAACCTTTAGAGTCGATTATGTATCACTACCTTGGGCTTCGGAATGGAATTTGCTATCCGATAAGTTCATGTTTTTCCCAGCATGGATCTGTGCATATATCTGTATGAGTGCACCCCTTGGAAGAATTGTTGATAGACACATAAAATTGATTCGATATAGAAATCATCCATTGGTTACTGCTGGTGATAAATTAAAAGAGCCACTATTACACCTAGTTGCTGCAAAAACAAAAACTGTTGATGAAAATGCAAAAAGACGAAGGCAAAGAAGTAGATCTAATTCGAGAAAGAAAGGAAATAAAAGTAAAAAAGAAAATTCAAAATCATCTAATGAAACAAAGGAAGAAAGTGTAACAACATACGCTAGTGCTGAAGGCTTAGAATGTCCTATGTGTGGTTGTGACATAATCACCAAGAGCGGCCCTAGAAATAAGATTTGTACTGTATGTCGTCACCGCTGGGTGTGATTATGCCAAGAATAACTATTTCTGGTCACCCCGGAAGTGGCACCAGTACACTAGTAGCTAAACTTAGTGAAAAATATGGATGGACAACCATTAATGGAGGTCAGATTTTCAGGGATGAGGCATCAAAGAGAAACCTGTCTCTATCGGATTTTGGTGAATTATGCAGTCAGGATGAGATGGTCGACCGAGAATTAGATAATACTCTAAAAGAAATAATTAATGAAAACAGAGTTGATATTGTTGAATCNCGCTTAGCAGGATGGTGGGCATATAAATTGAAAACTCAGTGTATCCGATTGTGGCTAAATGTAAGTCATGAAGAGAGAGCTAGAAGAGTTTCAAAGAGAGAGAACATACCCATCCAACAAGCATTGAAAGAAAATTCTCAACGCTTGGAAAGAGATTCAAAAAGATACATCAAAATGTATAACATTAGTCCTGAACAGAGTGAACCATACACACATGTACTGGATGCAACTGACATTGACATAGACGAAGTATTTTCGCGTGTTGTTGAAATTTTGGAGGCCTAAATTTGGAAAGAATTATTCTAGATACAAAGGCAGAAACCAACAGTGCAATTGGTGGGCATCCCGATTCAAGAACTGTAGAACANCGCCTTGAATCAGGCTTTATCCTGCTCGATAAACCCGCAGGTCCTACATCTCATCAAGTTGCTTCTTGGGTTAGAGATTTATTTGGACTTGAAAGATTAGGTCATGGTGGAACTCTCGACCCCTTTGCAACAGGTGTTTTGCCACTACTTGCCGGGAAGTCAATGAAAGTTACAAAGAAAGTTTTGACTCACAATAAGACATATATCGCTGTCTTTAGGTGTTCTACAGAGCCTGATTCTGAAGCTTTAGCAATTGCAATGGAGAGGCTAACAGGAAGAGTATACAATGTACCACCTGAAATTTCCGCTGTGAAGGTACAAGTTAGAACTAGAAAAATCTATAATTTTGAAATGATTCAAAGGCAAGGGAA
The DNA here is from genome assembly GCA_002727485.1 of Methanobacteriota archaeon. The sequence goes on from PBXE01000033.1 coordinate 5,319, forward strand.
AGATTTTGTTGCACGTATTGATTGTGAATCTGGAACTTATATTAGAACTATGGCCAGAGATTTAGGCTTACTTTTGGGATACAAAATTGAACTTAAGGAATTAAGAAGAGAGAAGTCCGGAGTTTTCGACCTAACTAAATGTGTCACCCTACAGCAGATAGCTGATGCTTATTGGCTTTGGAAGGAATGTGACAATCCCGAAGCTCTAATGAAAATAATCCAGCCTGTAGAAAAATTACTACTTGATTTACCATCTGCTTATGTCAAGGATAGCGCTGCTGCTGCAATTGCCCATGGAGCACCTCTTATGGTACCTGGAATTATTGAGATTGACGGCGGAATTAGTTCAGGCAAAGAATTAGCAGTTTTCACCCTTAAAGACGAATTAGTAGGAATTGTCAAACTAACCGTCGATACCAATAAGCTATCTAGCATGGAATCTGGTGAAGTTGCCAGACCTAATATGGTCTTACTCGAACAAGACTTGTATCCTCGAAGATGGACAACTCAAGATAAGTGATCAAGCTTCTTCAAATTCTTCGTAAATATATTCCTCTGTTTCTATTCTTATTTTCAATACAGACATGTTCCCACACCCACTTTGTCAACCTAAGTTGAACGACCCCCACAGTCTCAAAGTAACATTCTGTTTTTCGTTGCACCTATGAATGTTAAGGTGGTTTTTCGCGTTATCCGACATGATATATGCGAAATCAANCTAACTCTCAATTTATTTTTCTAATCTTTGGAGGGGCAATAAATCTGAACATTCCAACAAGTAAAACTAGAATAATTATAGTTGTAATCCAAACAGTAGAACTAGAAATATCAAAACTCGAAGAGCTACTATCAGAATCCACTTTTTCCTTTATATCAACCGATATTGTGTTTATATTATTTGTTTCATCACCCTCAGAAATAAGTTCTCCTCTGTCAAGTTCTACTGTAATATTAGCATAGAATATTTCTTCAGGAACTTGCCAATCACATGTCACTACTGCTAGTTCTCCAGGTTGCAGAATTGAAATTGTTTCCAAATCAATTAGGTCGTTGCCTTGTTGACATCTCACCGAAACTAAAGATGCCTCTGCATCACCACTATTCCTAACATATACTCTTATTGGAACTATATCTTGTTGGTATACCTCCTCCTGTGAAATTAAAATTTCCTCGATTTCTAAATCAGCCAGAGATTGAACTTCAAGATCTAAAATCCTTTGTACACATGTATTTTGGTCACAAAGATTTACCTCTACTGGAACAATTAAACCTGCTGAAGGAGCGTTAATTGTGATAAAACCTGTTTCTAGATCAATTGTTGCCCAACTTCTATTTGTGTAGGCCGTTAAATCCTCTGAATCAATATCACTGTATGTAAAAGGAACTTGTGATGAAGAATATAATTCTACAGGAACTACTGCTGGGAATTCATTCAGTACTGGTGGATCATCAACTGTACTAACAGTAACGACAAAATTATCTTGCCACAGATTATTAGATTCGTCTGTAACCGTAACTAAAACAGTNGTCACTCCCGATTGTTCAGCACCCAACAATAGTCTAATGTCACCTTGAGACATATCAGCAGAAATTAAAGACTCATCTTCGACATCAAAATCTACAGTTAGATTTTCATTACTTGTTCTATCATCATAACAATTTGTGATGAATGGAATTAAAACTCCACCTCCATCTTCGAAGAAATTTTGTGGACCAACCGATTCACACACTGGATTCTCATCCCAAACTAAATCATACCCACCTTCAACATAAAGACTTGAAATTTCAAAAACAGTGGTACTAGCTGTGCCCGAAGAATCCCAGTTAAACCATGCTTGTACTTTGACCTCAATACTATCATCTGTATGTTCNATATATTGGCCAATTGGCAAATCAAGATTGAAATTACCCAATTGTGCTAATGTCTGGTAGGCTACCTCTTGGCCATTCACGAAAGCTTTCCACCTAGAATTACTTGTAGATAAACCATCAAGACTACCAAAAACTCTGCCGTTTATATTTAGTGAAAAATCATTAAGATCAACTTTTATCTGAGATATACAAGAATCTGTACTAGTGACTCTTATCTTGATATAACTATTATTTATTAGATCATGATTGTTTATTGCTAAAAATGGCGAGAAATTTTGACCATCACTCGATGATGAGATTTCCANAACTACATCGTCAGAACTGGAATCTTGTAAAGAATAATGGATTCTTCCAATGCTTTGGCTAGGAGGTGATTGAATTATTCCACTAGTCCAAGAACCTGTTGTGCCGGAAACACTTGAAGTCAAACCACATTGCGAAAGAGCCATGTTATCAAACTGGCCTANTGAAAGATTAACATTCATAATAGGCATTGAGTGACCTGTAAAGGTCGAAGATGCTGAGCCCCATTCNCTGCCATACCAAGGATATTTGACAANCACTTCTATTCCCAAAGCATCAACATCAAGTCTAGCATCATCTGAAGAACCAACTGACACATAATCAAGAGTAAATTCCAGATTTTCTATCATTGACCAAGACCACTGTGTCAAAGATGTTACATTCTTTGACCAAATTGAACCATTAATGTAATCAATAGGGCTTTGAGTATTTACAAAGGTGACTAAGTTTTCAAAATTACCATCATAATTCATTACAAATTGGACTTGGTCTTGCTCAAGTTTGTCAGGAATATGAAATGCTACAACTATCGATACAGAAACTAATTCATAAGAACTAATTGCTGAAGTATCAAAATCATCTAATTCAATCACTGGCCCAGATGTATAGGTATATTGTGAATCCGGTTGTCCAGTTGAAAAATTAGATTCGGTTTCCGAATTTTGAGACCAAATAGATAGTGTTTGAAAATTATCAGGTCTGCTATGAATAATTGACATCCGATTATCAGCAATCATTGACTCTGTGTATTGAGCATTAGATGTTAGAAATGACACNCCTGAATCNGTCTGCCATTGTCCTGGATCTGTAAAATCACCTTGAGGAAATAAGTCANAATCAGAAACTGAGTGTACACTCCTTGCACTAACTGAACTAAAAATTTGCATTAGCATTATGAAAACCATGAATGAAACCAAAGCGATTCGATTTACTCTCTCTCCCATGATATCTCTAAGAAACGATGATTATTGAATACAGAGGTTAAATGATTGTTAATTAATATCAAATAGCCACCATAAATGAAAGCGCATTATTGAAATACCAAGCACATGAGGCCTACATACCCTCATGGCTGTGATGGTGTAGGGGTTAGCACGACAGATTGTGGTTCTGTCAGCCCGAGTTCGATTCTCGGTCACGGCCCTCTTCTTCTATTCTAATTGTTCACTTTGTATTGAATGGCCCATCCTTTCAGCCTTAGTTTCTAGGTATGCCCTATTCGAGTCACCAACGCCAACAATTAATGGTACTCTTTCAACTACATTTATGCCATACTTCTGTAGCTGTTCTATTTTATTTGGGTTATTTGTCAGTAAACTAACCCTATCAATTTCTAGGGATTCTAACATCGATGTCGCAATTTTGTAATCTCTTCCATCGGCAGGATGACCTAACATTAGATTTGCATCTAGAGTGTCTGCGCCTTGGTCTTGTAACCTGTAAGCCTGAATTTTTGCGTGTAATCCAATTCCTCTACCCTCTTGACGTAGATATAGTAAGCAACCCCATCCTTTTTCTTGAATAGCTCTTAATGCTGCCTGTAATTGAGGCCCACAATCACATCTAAGGCTAGTGAATGCATCTCCGGTTAAACATTCAGAATGAACTCGAATCAAAACTGGATCTGGCCCTTCCATTTTGCCAAGGGTCAATGCAACATGGTCCAATCCTGTAGACTCTTCATGAAATACTCTAATGTTAAAATCTCCAAATGAAGTTGGTAATTTTGCCTCACTTGGAATTGACGTACCCTCTACNAGTTTAATTTTGTCAACATTGTCCATTATCTCACCTCAATAATAAATCTAAATTCACCTGAATCATCATTTATGATTTGCAACNTGTGTGGTAGTCTTTCAATTAACATGGGAATATCATGAAGTGCTTCAGGGTCGTCAGCAATCACCTCTAATACATCTCCCTTTTTCAAGTTCTGTAATGCTTTTTTAGTTTCAGCTAATGGTATAGGACAAAAAAATCCAATGACATTTAAGTAATGGGAAATGTCTTTATCTGCTGTTTGTATCGACATTTCCCTCAATCTGGCGGGATTGTTGTCTACTTTTCAATCCATCCGCCACATTTTCTGTTCCGCATACCTACATTTGATGAATACTAACCTCTAGCGGTCATTATGGCCAGTACTATGAAGTCGTCTTCTAAAGTCGAAGATTTGACTTGGCCAGAGGTTTTCCAACTTGGAAAAAAATATCTGAAAATTCCATTAGCACTGTTGTGTGTAGAGATATTTTATTGGTTCATTACTCAACCATCTGATACTCTTGTTCCTATTCAGATTAGTGAAGCATGGATTTGGAATGAATTGACTAACTTGATTTACGGAGAGGGTACAGCAACTCTAACTACACATAATGGATGGAATACTCAAGTAAATCTTTACAATTCAAATTTCCCAGGCCCCCTAGACACTATTGCGTTATATGTCTCCGATGAATGTGCAGGCGTTCATGAAATGATTTTCATCTCAACCCTTATTTTAATGACTGATGGCGTTCCACAAAAACTCAAACTTCGCTCTGTAGCGGTGATGTGTGGTATTGTTTACGTTCTAAACATAATCAGGTTAGTTGCATTTTATCCAATTGCTGCATCGGATTGCCATCTTAATCCAAATAACCCATTATGTCTAAATGGAATTTGGAACTATCATGAAATGATATACAAGTGGGGATTTCTTCTAGTTCTAATCATAATGTGGTTGATATGGTTCAAATTTGTCGGAGGTTCTTCAAAATTAATGAAATCAAAGAAATATTCTGAAAACTGGAGAATAAAGATCCGTTCAAACTGGGAGATAAAGCATTTATTGGTAATTGGCTTTGTTGCAATAATGCTTTCATACAGTGCTTTCAGCATTACTACTAATGAATCTGCGATGGAAGCAAAAGAGACCTTAGACTTCTGCTCTTTTTCTAAACTCTCAGATGGTCCGTGTATAGAAGCACAAAATAGGTGGGACAACGCAATCGATACTGCATGGTCGCTGTCAGCAATTGGTGTGTTAATTGCCTCATTTACGATATTTAAATATGAAAGAAAAGACGAATTTGACAAATGGCCTTCAGATTATGTAGAAGAAGAATAATCAATCAACTATTGATGATTTTACTTTCTTACCANTTATTTCATGCTTTTGTAGAGCCTTTATTGCAAGTCCAATTTTACTGGTATGAACCTCAACTCTAGTTGTACTTTCATCAAATGAAATATCTCCAATTGCCAATTCATCACATTTTATTTTACTTACAAACCAATTCAAAATATCCCTAGATGAACCGATTTCATCAGATGAAGCATCAAGCTGTAAAGTTACAAAGCCGAAAACATTTGATGTCTCTTGGAAGTCTTCTTGACGAGGAATCACTTCGGTTTGTCCCTCACCTAATTCAGGAATAGTGCAATCGATAACATCTAGGTTGTATGTCGCAATAATTTTAGAAAGTTGTGCGGAATCATCTTTCGAAACTAAACTCCATGCTTCACCGGCTCTTCCAATTCTTCCGGTNCTTCCAACTCTATGGACAAATGAGTCAATATCATTAGGTATGTCATAGTTAATTACCAATGTTATTCCGTCAACATCGATTCCACGAGCCGCTACATCGGTTGCTACAATTGTGCTTATTTCTCCATTTTTATATCGATCTAAGATTTTTTCACGTTGATTTTGATTTAAATCTCCATGTAAACCCTCGAGATTGAAATTTTTCTTCTTNAATCTCTGTGTTGCCAAATCTACCATCCTCTTAGTATTACAGAAAATTATTGTTTGATCTTCATCAGACATTCTTAACAATAGTCTAGATACTGCCCACAATTTGTTAGTCCTGCCAATATTAACACTATACATGTCAATCGGAGGAATATCTAATTCTTCTGTATTGGTAAGGATAAATTCAGGCTCATCCATAAATTCATTTGCAGCATCAATAATCTCTTGAGGAAAAGTTGCAGAGAATAGTAATGTTTGACTACGACTGGACATTCTTTCAATTATCCACATTATATCAGGGAAAAANCCCATNTCAAGCATTCGGTCAGCCTCNTCGAGACAAAAAATCGTTGGAGAATTCATATCAATATATTCTCTTTTTGTCATATCCATGACACGACCAGGTGTNCCTACAATGATATCAACACCATCCTGTAATTTACGGGCTTGCTTTTCTAAATCTGTACCTCCGTAAACTGTTGCAATAACTAATCCTGAATCTCCTTGAATAGAATCTAANTCTTCTGAAACTTGGTTTGCTAGTTCTCTGGTAGGCGCTAAAATTAATGCCTGAAGAATGCCTTTTGGCTCACATGATTCAATGATTGGAATCCCAAAGGCTCCAGTTTTCCCAGAACCTGTTCTTGCTTGTCCNATTAAATCTAAACCATTTCTNGCNATTGGAATTGTATCTTTTTGAACTTGTGTAGCAAATTCCCATCCAAGAGAATCTAATCCTTGATGTAATTTCTCGGGTAAATCCCATGATTTGAAACTTGTANTTGTGAACATTTTCTCACCTCCGCCNCAACTTCAAACGGGTCNCCGAGACGGGGGCAACCCTNCACAATGTAATTAGAAATTATCTTTCTCAGCAATCTCTTGCTGAAGAANACCCATCCAATATTTACGAGCATTCTCACGATTTAGAGGCCTGCGCATCTGTCTAACATGTTCCAAAATATATTGACGGAACTTCAGAGCTTTGTTTCTATTTACTCCTTTAGGAGTCAAACCATCCCATAGACGGTCAAATTGTTCAGCTTTATCATTGAAAGGAGCATCACTCATAATTACACCTCTTAGTAGCCAGTCCACCGAAGACCCCTTCTTAACAATGCCGACATCGAANTTTACTGGAAATCAAAAATCTTCATCTTCATTTTCCATGAAAAATTCTTCATCATCATAACCCATAACCTCATCTTGACTCAGTGAACGATACATTGGATTACTTTTCTGTGCGCTTTTCTGCAATCTTTCTTTTTCTTTCTTCAGCCGCTCGGTTTCCGAAATGGCCTTGTTCTTCTCTTTAGCCAACTTATCAGGTATTGGTAATTGTTCTAGGCCAAGTTGTACTCCATGAGCTTCAGCAACTTCTCTATCCAATTTTGGAACTGAGGGGGCGGGGGCCAAGAATTTATTCTTCTGAGCTTCTGAACCCTCAAGCGACTCATCTATTGTCATCTCTTTCAATTCTTTACGTAATTTTTCATCTTTTTCATCCTTCAATAGATCGATTGCAACGCCACGTAAAACTTCTTCCGAATAAAGTCTAGGCAGCATGTCTATACAGGCTCTTCGGATATTGATATCACTAGAAGTGGCTCCTTTGAGTACCAGTTCTCTTGCCCTGCCATGGTCTTTATCTAATGCCTGAATTGCTTTTATCGCACTTAATCTAACCTTATTATCACTGTCAACAATTGCTCGCTCAGCAAAAATTGTTGCTAATCTAGACTCATTACGAGCTAAAGATGGCAATGTCTTAGCAGCAGAGCGACGAACTTCAACATCTTCATCATCAAGTGCCCAAGAAATCAAATCCCAGGTTACTGAACCGCCTTTAGCAAGTAACTTTCTCAGTAATTTTGCAGCCTTACGCCGATAAATGGGTTGCTCTTCCAAAAATAATGAGTCAAGATGATCGCATGCAACTTCTGGCCAGGTTTCACAAAGTGAGTTCAANCCTTTCCAAGCAGCATCCATTCTTTGTTTATTGTATGAACGTAATTCATTTTGAAGAATTACATGAACCCCTGATGGAAATACCGGTGCAGAAAGTGACAGGCATTTACTAGCAGCTTGTCTTACTTTGACATTATTATCATCTAGAAGCACTGAAAGCCAGTCAAATAGTTCATCGGATTTTTGAGTGGCTACTTCTGGGAGGGCTTTTAGCGCTGCTTCTCTAACTTCCGGATTTTCACTTTCAAGCGACAAAAGCAAAGTGCTATGCGCTAATGAAGCATTCTTCCCCTTGCCCTTGATTCTAGTTAAAGCAATGATCCCATCTATTTTGCCTAATTGTAAATTTTTGCCCTTCCAACTAACATTTACATGNTCTTTTTCGCCTTTGGCCAAAGGGATGATTTCTTCTTTAGGTATTGCCAACCAAGGTCCAGTTTCTGTTTCAATAACATGATTGATATTCTTCCTACCTCCCATGTTTATTGGTTTACCAGTTCGGGGGTCACGAGCAATGTATTCCTTANTGATTTAAATTCCCCCTAAATACGCGCATAACGATGATTCAAAAGAACCTATTGCTTTCTAGATTACCTAGATTCTAGAATTTATTAAGTCTCCATACCTAAATTGAAAAACGATAGCCTGTACTGTCAATCATGGCCGATGCAGATGTTGATGATATCTGCAGAGTTCTAGCAGTTTGTTTTCGTAGTGGTGAATCACTTTCTGACTTAGATATNGAGAGGATTTTATCCTTTGACATGGGTTGGCTATCTCCTGAACAGGCATGTGATGCAGTGAAAGCTTTAATCGACAAAGGATGGTTAATTGGCGACCAAGATTCTCTAAAATCTGTTCTATCTTCTAATTCAGTAACTACGCCTCTTGGCTGGTTTCCTCGTCCATCTAGACTAATAAATCCAATACAGTATGATTCTGTCAAATTTAAAGAATCTACAAAGGAAATTGAATCATTAGGCAATAATTCACCCGAACAAAATAATTTGACCCCATCTTCAAAACAAGATATTGGCGAAGAAGTTTCATCTAAAGATCCACGCTCGAAAATTGAAAGAAGATTGAAAAAGTTTGTTGCAAAACAGTCCAAACTAGAAATGGATGAAATTGAAAGAAGGATTCTACGTAAGAAAAATGCCTTGGGTATGGTTAGTAATTGGTTATGTATTGCTTTAATTGCTCGTGAGCAAGGTTTAGAAATGAATAGTATCGTAGAGGCACTATCAATTAATTAGGCTAAGTCATCAAGTTGTGGTTTGAACTCTTTCTCTGTAACTTGCTCCTCTTTACTCCTAGCAGATAACTCCATCACTACAGGAAGAAGAATCAGAGCCAAAAGCAAAGAAAAGAATACAGTAATAGCGGTTATTAATCCAAAATCTTGAATTACAGGCATCGGAGAAAAGAGTAGTACTAAGAATCCTAGAGCGGTTGTTAAAGCACTCATTATCAATGCTACNCCNGTTGTCGAAATTGACGCCCTAAGGGCATCCCAGTGAGTTTTACGCCTAGAAAGTTCAACTTCGAAGCGACGCCACATATGTATAGAATAATCNATACCAATTCCTAAAGTGAGAGCGGTTACCATTACTGTCAACACATTCCACTTCAGNCCAATAGCGGCCATTGAACCGACAACCCACAATGAAGCTACACCTACGGGGAATAGAATAACAACTGCTGGAAGTATTCTTCTTGTTAATGCAATTAGAACAATAAATGATACAATCAATGAAATTATAGTTGACTTAATCTGAGAAACTGTTATNCCATCAAGTACTGATTGTAACATTGCTAAATCACCAGTAACATAAAGTTCAGAATTAGAAGCAAGGTTATATCTCAATGTTCCTGTTTTGGATTCATCGCCAAGCATGTTCTCAAAGTCAGAAACTACTTGCTCTGACTGCACCGAGGTAGATGCTTCAACACGAATTTCATTTCTCAGATACACTATATTTGAGCCTTCCAAATATACGCTATTTTCTACCCTTTGTGACCATTTCTCNCCGCTAATTGCATCAGCAACAGTATNNTTATCCATCAAGGATTTGAATGCTGCACCTAAATCACAGCCTAAACTGTAATTATCAACATAAACTCCACCATCTCCAATAACTTCCAAATTATGTAATTCACCAAAATTGCTGTCTCTCAAAATAGCATCACGAAGTATGACATAAGGGCCCTCATATGAAGGCGAAGGAAGTTTGCCATCTGTGCCTACAACATCATGATTTGATTCTAAATCACTATGGAGNCCTCTTAATTCATTGAGTAAATCTGAATCTCCATCAATATACACTCTATTATCTGAAGGCTCGAAAAGAACATAGATTATTTTCCAACCTGCACTGTCATAATTTTTTGATAATTCATCCCTAACAGACATGATTTCCATATCTGGATCTACAAAGTCCCCCAAATCAAAATCAGTGTCGAGTGATGCTGCTCCAAAAATCGAAACACCAGAAAGTAATATTACTACAAGAAANATACTTACTTGTTGTTTTTGNTGAACTNTTACCAAGTTNTTAGTAAAAGCAGGCATAGTAATCGCATTCGAGGTCTTGGGATTTCTCGATGAATCAATAACAACATGTAACGCACCAACTACTACAGTAGATGTTATGAAAGCACAAATCACACCAAATGCCAAAGCAAAACCAAATGTTGCAAGCGGAGGCAATGGCGAAATAACATTAGCCAAAAATGCTGCAACTGTTGTTACCACTGCCAATGATAGAGGTACTGAAAGTTTAGCACATGCTCGAAGCCATGACTCGGCAGGATCTGTATAATCTTCCCTAAGTCTAGCCTGTGCCCTCTGAAGGTGAATTGCATAATCAATTCCTAAACCAAGNACCAAAGGAGCAACTGCGACTTCCANTGCAGTAAAATCAACATTGAAAATATTTAGAGCACCATATGTCCATATCAAAGCACATGATAATCCAACAAGAGGGAAGGCTACATCTCTGATNGAACGGAAAGCAAAAACCAATAGAACTACTACTACTATCAAAGCTAGGAATACTAGAAGTGTCAAATTATCAAAAGTCCCACTATCGATATCATGTGATAATAAATCAAGAGATACAACTCCATAATCTAGAACTGAATCATCAGATAACTGCTCGAATTTATCTCGAATCTCTACCTGAACTTTTTTCCTTTCTTCTTCACTCAAATCTGGATCTATTTCCAAAACCCACAAAGTAGAACTAGCAACTGGCGAACCATCTCCTGAACCATCAGAAAGATAATCACATGTTGGACTAAAATCAAGGTCTTTATTCAATAAAGCCGATGATGCATACGTTGCAGCGGAAAGAAATTGGTCATCATTTGTTAAGCGACATTCAACATCATCATCCACAATTAAATCTAAAACTTCATTCCAAGAATTGAGTTGAGACAGATTTGTTCCATTTGATTCTTCATCCAATGCACGTTGCATAATATTAGGTGTAGTAGTCCAAACAACAACAGAGTCATTTTGATCCAAAGACAGCTGCTCTATAGATTGGATATGCTGTTCCATAATCAGTATATGTTCAAAGGATAATACATTACCACCATCATCTCTTTCTACATCAATAAATAGTGGTCTAGTTTCATTAGGAAAATACTCATGAATTCTATCATGAGCGTCTTTAGATTCAGATTCGGGAGCAAATGCATCCAAATCAGTATTAAACTTTGGAGGCGAAGTTATCAAATTAGCCATCAAAATGACCGTAATTAGGCTAGTAACCAATAAAATAGGAATTGATAACTTTCTAAACCGACCTGCAAAAGAGGCCATCGCCTCCTCCAGTTTAGCAGTGTCCATACGATGCCCACAATGATTCAGTAAAAAAGCAAAGGGGTCATTCGTACTTATTCGAGTTATTTTCAAAACGTACATCTAAGATAAAGGATAAGTTCAAAACAAGAAGTTGATACGACTGGTCGTTCGCTATGCCAGTAAAGGTACTAATCAAGGAAAAAAATGAGCTGAGATTTAGGATTATAGGTGAGAGCCACACTGCTCTTCAGATGCTACGTGAGCGCTTGAATAATCACAAAAATATNGACTATGCCAACTACTTCCCTGGACANCCTGAGTTGGATGACCCTGAATTCTTCATCCGCACTAANGGTAAAGTTTCAGTTGAAAAACTGTTGAAGGAAATAGTTCAAGATATTTCTAAAGATTTCTCAGCCATAAGCCTCTGAAGGGGCTGGACTGATGTTTTTTGACCCTCTATCCGAAATAATAGGTTTGGAGGGTTATGCCACTAAAAGTAATGGAATTGGTGGGGTATTAAAATCCAGAACTACCGATTTTAGAGTTGAAGAGATTTCAACTCCACTTCATTTAGACCCAAGAGGAAGGTTCACAGTTGCAAAAATCACACTAACAAATTGGGAAACAAATAGATTTTGTACTAATCTAGCACGGAATCTCAGCATTCCAAGAAATCGCATATTTTTTGCAGGAACTAAAGATAAAAGGGCTGTAACCCAACAATTATTTGTCATTGATGCAAATCAAAATAAAGTTGCACAAGTCGAAATGCCTGATGTTGAAATTGAAATCCTAGGTCGCACTCATCAGAAAATTGGCTTTGGAAATCATCGTGGTAATAGATTCACAATTATCGCACGAGGATGCTGTCATAAAGATGGAAGCCCTATGACTGAACAGGAAGCATTAGAAGAAGTGGAAAGAATCAAATCTATGTTAGATAATAATGTGGGTGAAAATCTTTTCCCAAATTGGATTGGACCACAAAGATTTGGTTCTGGTAGGCCAGTTACTGCTGAAGTAGGAAAACACATTATTTCGGACAGATGGGAAGAGGCTGTAATGTCATATCTTTCAATGAAAGGAATATCTGAAAATGACGATGTTGAAAAATTTAGAAAATTTGTAAGGGATAATGGACCTGTAGAAGAAGCATTGGAAATTATTCCCAAGTGGTTAGGGTTCGANAAAAGAATGTTGGAACACCTAATCAAACAGCCCGATGATTGGATTGGTGCAATAAAAAAATTACCCAATAACCTTCAATTGATGACTATACATGCTCTTCAATCAGTTGTATTTAACAAGTCGTTGAATGCTAGAATTTCAGCTGATTTACCTATTTCGACTCCTATAACTGGAGATCTTGTTGGCAGGTTAGACGAAAAGGGACAGTTAGATTCCAGAAGTTGCATCTTGGTTGAAGATAGAACTCTGCCTAGGATAAAAAGAAATTGCGAATTAGGTAGATTAACAACTACTGGNCCTTTACCAGGTAGTGAAATTTCTACATGNGAAGGAAGTGGCGGNGATATTGAAAAAACCGTTATCAAAGAAATGGANTTANATGATGCAAATTGGNACATAGACAAAATCCCTAGACTTTCTACTAAAGGTACAAGAAGAGCACTTGTGGCAACTTATGGTGATTTTCATGTNGATACTGTACCAATTGTCAATGATGATACTTTAGGTGGAAAATGGAAACAGGGCCCTAATGAAAATAGCCGCTGGAATCCTGATGGTGCGTGTATAAGATTTAGATTNACACTTTCATCTGGAAGTTATGCAACTACCCTTCTTAGGGAATTTATGCAATGNCCGTTAGAACAACTTTGATTTCAAAGAAGGCCCATTGATAAAACTTCAATTTCACCTACACCGTGAATCAAAGCCATCTTTTCTTCAAACGCATCAGATAGTCCGCCTTGCTTATCGGACATTACAACGTGTACTTGAACGAATTTTAAACCAAAAGCTAGAGGCTTTACGTCGACTGCTTGAATATCATAAACATCACTAGCTAGCGACTTAACAGCCTCAGCGATAGATTCAGCATTAATATCCTCAACATCGGAGTTGGGATTCAACTTATATGTCATTGCTACCATACCCATAATTTCACCTCAGGGACCTTGATATCCACAAGTTGAACAAACATATAGAACTCCTTGATTTCTACATCTTGGGCTTCTACCTATGGCCATTTCGTTGCATCCCGGACAAGGGAATGTGGTTGAACCTTCCTCGACTAACGGAACTCCAGATGATGTACAATTTGTTGCTCTCTCACTCATGAATATACCTCAGGAACAAAGCACCCCACGCCCTACCCTTCTTTATGGTTGCGTGAGATTAACAACTCGTCAAATATGCTTGTTTAAACAATAATTAGCGGTCTATGACCGTTATTTTGCCTGACAGACCAGTACTTACAACCAATTCTCCGTCTCTCAAAGAACACCATCCCGATTCGATTCTAATAACATCACCAATTCTAATTCTATCAATTTGCTCACCCCATAGAACTAATCCAACTAATCCAGTTTCATCTCTTCCACATGATGCAGCAAGAGGGCCATTATATCTCTCAGAATGAACGATTCTTCTTGGATAAATTCTTAGAATCACTAATTCTAATCGATTTACTACTCTGTTTGGTTTTAAATCCTTAACAAATTCTCTTCTAAACTGTTTTTTTTCTCTCCTAAATTTTCTACTCGATGGTCTATTTTCCATAACATTAGAATTTTATTCTATGTTAATCAAAGTTAGGTCAGTCAGATTTTTTCTTCCTTCTAACCTTGAATGATGTAAAAACTTCTTCAGGACCTTCCACTATCTCATGACCCCCAAGTTTGGGTTCGAGTAATTCTTCATAGGTGGACCTTATTGACAAGTCTTTTTCCATCATCCAAGGCATAAAATTTCGACATACTAGATAAACCTCTGATGACGAATTTCTTGAAGCATCTGGAGAAAACCTTCTAACATCTGAGAAATATGGTTTGACAGCCTTAATCAATTCTTCAACTCCTATTCCTTGGAATAATTTCGAAGTAAATGACCCTCCTTTACACAATAATTTCATTGAGAAATCAAAAACATCAGCCACTAAAGTCATAGCAACTGTTTGGTCTACATCCCATTTACCAGTAATATCTGGCGAAATATCTGAAACAATAGTGTTTATTGGGCGTCCTTCTAATTCTTCAAGTATCCTCTCTTGAGTTAATTCATCTGTTATGTCGCCAACTAGTAATGTGGCACCTTCTACGGGCTGACAGGGATCTAGGTCAACGCCTATCACAACTCCTTCCTCTCCTGTTAACTCAACAGCTACCTGTGCCCAGCCACCTGGATGACAACCTACATCAAGAATTACATCACCTTCTCTAATGAGTTTGAATCTCTTTTGAATTTGTAACAACTTGAATGCTGAGCGAGCTCTATAACCACTGGCTTTGGCTTGTCTCCTCCAAGAATCTCGTTTATGATTCTCAATCCAATGGTCAGCCATCGACTCTCACCCAAACAACTGTAAAAGGTTCTCGCAATTGAAACCTCTTATTGAAAATCAATTAAGCATAGGGATGAATAGGGTCGACCACTTGGGGTGATTATGGCAAGATGGTCATTGGGTGATCATAGTTTGTCAGTCGTCAAATTTTTATTTTCCACTTTAGTTTGTATTATTTTATTCACTCCATCATCCAGCGCTCTTATTGTCGATGCATCAGATGATTGGAATGAGTCTTTCTTGGTAGAGGGGGGAAGGAGTTTACTTGTAGAGGAACTCAGTACAACATGGTGTGAGAATTGTGCTGAAATAGATCCTTACTTAATGGAAGTTGCTGATGCTCATGGTTCACGCATAGCTATGGTGACATACCACCCGACAGATGGATTTGATGCATTTCAACCTCCAGCGTCGCAACATCGAATTGAAAGACTAGAATTAACACACCCTGGAATTGGTTCAACACCTACTTTCATAGTTGATGGAGGNCAACAGAGAATAGGCTCAGATTCATGGCCAGATGTGCAGAAAGACATTCTATCAGAAGAAGTAAAAAACCTAAATCCTAGTGAACTAGCCTTTGTTATTTCAAAGAATGACAACGATAGTTTCACTGCCTCAATTCAAAGTTTCAATAGTAAGGGAAATGGTGACAACATTTCCCAACTGACATTCATGCTTGCCAAGCATTCTCAGTTAGTACCTGATGGATTCGACAATCCAGGAGGGAGCCATCGAGATAGGGTAGTTTATGGAGTGTCTGAATGCAATCTACAAAATAATTCAATAACATATTCCAGTGGAATGTTAAATTCAAATATA
The DNA here is from genome assembly GCA_002727485.1 of Methanobacteriota archaeon. The sequence continues at coordinate 21,351 of PBXE01000033.1, forward strand.
GATGATAATTCTTGTAAAAATGGCTTCGCAGTAACATTTGAACCAGTAGATCAATTTAGCATACTACTGATACATGAGAAAGTGTATCAAAATTTGTCCTCTGAAGAACCATCTTCGTCTTATGGAGTGGTAGAATTTGCTTTCAGAAACTTAGAAAATAATCAATCATGGAATAATCTTTTGATAATATTAATTGGTTTTACATTCATCGGATTTTTATGGAAATACTATGAAAATAAGAATAAATAGTCATTTTACAACCATAAAATGGATTTTTATTTCCGTTTTTCGGGCGAAGTTGAACATTTGACCGCACATTTGATAACCTCTGAGGATAATCATATATCATGGAAGAAGCCTGGGAAGACGTCGAGTGGAAGGAAGAAACACCGTTGAAGGAATGGTATGTTGAGTACATTGCCATAGTTAATGATGTGAAAAATCATCATATGTCAATTCTATATGGCGAAGACTATACTGATGTTCAGCGCAGTCTTTTACATGAGGTTAGAAGGTGTTATGAAGTCAATGATAGGATAGATGTAACAATAATCAAAATTAAGGAAACCGAAGAAAAGAAAACTGATGCTGCCCTGTTTGAAGGACTATTCATCCCTTGACTATTCTCTTGATTGATANCGAATTTCAATTACTTCTGAGGTGTTTACAAGTAAGTAATCGTCATATGAGTCAACTGTATTATTTCCTACAGTCATTACAAGTTCATGGGTGGAGTTTACTCGATATTCAAAAATTCCAGTTTCATCAAAATGTTGCCCCCATATGTCAAAGAATACTCCGATTGGAATGTCAATTGGTTCGTTTGATTCAATGTGAAGACGGCCTGAACTATCATGGGTATGAACNGCATGCATTTCTTCACCCTGTTGGTTACAAATTTCGGTCATTATACCAATATTTGCGGGAATCAATTCTTGTTCACCATTGATGAAAATCTTCAATACTGCATGATCATGCCTAGCCAAACCATCATGGTCTAAACAATCTCTAGAAATTGGGTCAGGGTCTGAGGAAGAGTTGGTAATTTCAGAATTTTCATTTGTTTCATTATCTTTTTCTTCGATAATTTCAGAGTTTTCATTTGTTTCATCATCTTTTTCTTCCGAAGAAAAAATATCCATAAATGAGTAACCATTTTCCTCAGCAACAATAAATAAAAGTGCAGCAAATGAAATTATGACCACAATTGACCAAAATTTACTTTCATTATTCAAACTAACACCTGCATTTATTTATTCCATTCAGAGTTATTATCGAAGAGTTTTTTCAATCGGAAGAAACCAACAAATGCAGCAATATTGGCTATATGTGCAGTAGTACAGTACAGACAGATTTTTTCTTCCTGTATCTCATATGATACTAGAAGCCCAATAACTAGTATTCCTATACCGGTGGTCAATAATCCCATATTGATNATTCTNTCNGCNANTGGATGGTTTCTNTCTTGCTGNAAAACAAANACAATGAANAGNAGTAATGCAAAGGTNGCCATACCAATTAATCCCCANGANANACCNAANATAGGNTCTACATTNAGTTCTGAATTTCCNAGTAAATCATCNCATGAAAANGTTTCATTTGACGAACANAAACTNCCTCCNTCACTNATNTTNGATGANATCCANANNGTTTGAGTAGAGACGGCAAATCCTGCAAATGAGATTAATTGGAGTCCACCTAATAACTGTCCACGGGTGGTTGCCAAAGAAGGAAATCTTTCCTTTAATGAGTTGGTAAGATTACTGCCCCAAGGAGTTACGATAAAAAATCCAATCAATGTTGGAATCAAATATATCGCTACTATCAGATTGGATGACATTTCAAGCACCTTCCCTAGGAACTAATCTAACAATAGCATCGCTGATTTCTTCATTGTCATTTTCCGAAGAAGACCACGCAATAATTCCATCAGGTTGAATCAAGAAATAATTTGGGGTTCCCGGAATGCCCCATTCTGCCATATTATCTTGATCGATATCATCTATGTAAGGGAAATTATGTGCTGCTCCTGGTCTAGTACTACAGTCTGAACCAGCACAACTTTCGCCTCCTGTTTTATCTCTAAATGCTTCAATCTCATTTCTACTTGAATCGTGACCCTGAATACTCAGTTCAGTAGCACTTGCTAGAAAATTAACATGGGCTCCATCCCAATTAGGATTGTTTGCATTGAAATAATTAGCATACTCGCCATATTCTTCAGCTGATTTTACACAGTAAGGACAATCTGTATCCATAAATTCAATCGCTACCCACTGACCAGTAATATCTCCTTCTTGCCAAGAAGTGTTAAAGTAACTCTCAAAGTCAAACTCTGACCATCCAGAACCATTGTAAAATTTACCTTCAATGTCTGGGGCCCTCTGACCTTGACTAGTCCCAACCGATATTGGGTTCGCAGTAAAGGCAATAATCATAATTCCGATGAAAAACAATGACATGACCTTGATCAAAGCACTTCCAACTGCTCCAGCATTCTCATCCTCAATAATTTCTAATTTCATATTTTCACAGTCCTATTTCTTTAATTAAGCACTTGGCAGTGTGCCTAATTGCTTCCTCACTATTGTAACGCACATCATAACCTGTTGAAAGCATTTTGTCAATGCTGAGCATGGCTTTAGGGATATCTCCTGCCCATCCTCTGTCGCCACCAGTATATTCTATAGAAGCGCCCCCACATCCTGTTTCTTCAATTACAATTTCAGCAATCCTAGTTACCGAAGAAGTATCATGACTTCCCAAATTNAATAAATTCAATGGCTCATTTGAATTATCNATNACATGTAAAATTCCATCAACACAGNCTCCAACTTCCATNTAGGACTTCTCTTGTAAACCATTTCCTAGAACTTCNAGACGTTNTGGATTTGTTTTCAANTTATGAATAAAATCAAAAATTACNCCNTGTGTCCCCCTTTCTCCAATAATATTAGCGAATCTAAAAATCCATGCTTGNAATCCAAANGTNCCAACCCAACTACTGATTAATCCCTCTCCAGCCTGTTTGCTCGCACCATAGAGGGAAATAGGCATACAAGGGCCATGATTCTCAGGAGTTGGCATAGGTGCATTCTCACCATAAACAACAGATGATGAGGCAAAAACTATTTTCTTGACATCAAATTTCCTCATAGATTCTAAAATGTTGTAAGTTGCAATGGTNCCTTGCTTAAGATCTGTATCTGTAATTTTGGTACCAAGTCTAATATCTGGATTTGCTGCAAGGTGATAGACACATTCAATTCCTTCCATTACATTGTATACATCGTCAAAATTTGTTATATCTCCATTAACATACTTGACTTTTTGCGAATCAATATGGTGTTGAATAAATTCTAATTTACCACTGGACATGTTGTCCAAAACAGTTACTTGGTCTCCACGAGACACTAGTCTGTCAATTAGATGAGAGCCAATGAAACCTGCACCTCCAGTAACCAAGGCTCGCATGGACATACCAACAATTGCACCTGTATAAGTAAAATGGTATGCAGAGTAATACCATCTGTTTGATAACCATTGACTAAAATGATAATAATTGCTGCAGAGCAGTAGGTGTTAAAATGGCCAAAGAAAATAAAAAAATAAAAAATGAAGAGAATGAAATGAATGAAGACAGTAGAAGTGTACTTGTTGGATATGTTAGAAAAAGTAATGCTGGTGGTGCGTTAAAAGTATCAATAAATAGTGATGCTTTCTCTGACTGTTCGACTTATGTAACGAGTGATGGGCAAACATATGTCCCGCTGGTCGTTTCTTTGAACGCTTTGAGTAAAGTACTGCAGGGAGAAAGAGCGGTTACGACAATCAGTCAAATGCAAGACTAATTTGCAAACGAATAACTGACAAGGTGTGAATGAGTTCACATCATCAATGCCCATAGCTGCTTTGAGGAGTGGTTATGGGCTCTACCAATCAATTCATCTAATCAACGTATATATACATCAATACCAATATATAGTCCCAGATTTCCGGATATTATGTGGAAGTGNTGGATGCACATTCCGATGAAACAAAACGTTTCATCGTTGCAGGAATGCCGATGTACAACGAAGAAGAAACCATCGGAACCGTTGTTACAAAGGCCCTAAGGCATGTAGATGCTGTTATTTGTATTGATGATGGTTCATCTGACTCAAGTGCTAGGATTGCAGAAAAATGCGGCGCTATTGTCGTTAGACATAGAATTAACCGAGGCTATGGTGGAGCATTAAAATCTCTATTTATCAAGGCTAGAGAACTCAATGCAGATGCTCTTGTGGTTCTAGACAGTGATGGGCAACACGAAACCTCTGATATTCCAAAATTGCTGAAGCCAATTTTATCTGGTGAAGCAGACTTCACAATAGGTTCAAGATTTATCAATGGAGGAGGAGGCACTGATATGCCAGCATATAGACGGTTAGGGATTAAAGTGATNACTGCTGCAAGNAATCTTTCNANCGANCTAGGAATCAAAGATACNCAATCNGGATTCCGTGCTTTTTCTCGCTCAGCAATTGAAAGACTTCGATTTGATTCAGAAGGAATGGAGTTATCTCTAGAAATGCTTGAAGATGCACATGATAAGGATCTTACAATACAAGAAGTTCCAACAATAATACGTTATGATGTCCCGAAGGGTTCAAACTTCACTGCAGTATCCCACGGTTTTACCGTTCTATCTTGGGCTTTACTTTCTCTTTCACAGAAAAAACCAATTTTGGTCTTAGGGATTCCTGGGTTAGGATTATTTGCTACAGGAGCTGCAATGGGCCTTAATCTTGCTCAGGGAATAACTGATGAAATTGATAATTACATTGGAACTGGTCTTTCAGCTGTATGGATTGGCGTTCTTGGTCTTTCATTGATGGCTACTGGACTTGTCCTACAAAGCGCAAGAGGATTCCTAAAACACCTCTTAGTTAGAGAATTTGGATTGGATTGATGCATTACTACAATGTAACAAATATCGAATGATATTAACTCCTTGNATAGTATTGTTCAAGACCCTACTATATCTCGACAAGTCATGAGCGAGAGAGACAGACCTATCAGGGATGCTCTCAACAATGTTTCCCAGCATATANCCAATATTCGTAGAAGAGTTGCAAAATCTACAAACGATAAATTGGATAGTTTGTACGGAAATATTCTTTCCTCCCCCGCAACTGTTGTAATTCTTCTAGTGATAATTGCAGCTTTTTTTGCTCAACAAGGAATGAGTTTTCAAGACCAAATCGATGATGATGTAGAAATTTTCCTCCCAGATGGCGCTCCTTCAACAGAGTTGTTACTTGAAGTTAGGGAAGAATGGTCTACTGATATCACAATTATTTACATTAAAACNAATAATGCCGACCCTAATCTTGATGATAACGGCAGACCGATGTGGACCAAAGGTGAAGATAACATTACAGATAAAGCAATTCTTGAAGANATTAGTTGGGTTGAAGGTGACGACAGAAATGCAGNNGGCGGAGATTCGATTAGTNGAGGNATAGACNNCGACAANNANGANCATGGAAGNAATGATGGCGTATTNTGGATAATNTCTCCTGCNCAAATTATCAAAGAGATTAATTCTGCTGATGGNAGATTTAATNANTCNTTTTGNNANAANATNGTGNANACNAGAGACCCNGGNGAANTGGTNAGTTTTGATATTCCATGTGAAAATTNACCGCCCGGAGGCGAATATGCGATACCTGAGCAAGCACAAATTGACCGAATTATAGAAGAGTCAAACGGTAGTTTTGCAACTCTGATAAAAGATACTAATGACATGGACCCAAATTATGACAGTGATGGGGATGGAGACCCCACAAATGATATGGATGGTGATGGAATATGGGACACTACTGCAATTGTTGTAGGAATGAGTCAAGATTTTGATGCTATGGAAGATTTTGCAGACTTTAAAGAATTAATGAGCCATTTTGAAAGGGTCGTTGAAAATCGCCCAGGTTACGAAGATGAGAACAATCCAGCATTAGAAGAAATGACTGTTACTGGTCTTAACAAAGTGTTAGAAGATGTATCTGAAGAAATCTATGAAGATTTATTGATGATTCTGCCTTGGTCAGTACTTTTCACTGTAATTATGATAACTATTCTTCATCGNTCAGCCAAGGTTGTAGTGATTACAGGCCTTCCAATTATAATGGCGCTTGCAGTAACATTTGGATCATCTGTAATTCTTGATTTTACTCTCACCCCAATGATTGTTGCTACGTTCCCAATATTGATTGGCCTAGGGGTCGATTATGCCTTACACATGGTAAACCGTATTGAAGAAGTGCGGCGAAAGGAACTTGTCAAGTTGACCGATGAAAATGAACGAAGGAGACGCAATGGACAAAAGTTACAGGAAGTTCCAGACATTTGGGATTTGGATTTTTACAAAAAATGTGTTCTTGAAATGACTAATTCTACTGGTGTCGCTGTTTTAATTTCTGCTATGACCACTGTTATTGGCTTCTCAGTACTTATTGCGCCTCAGATAGTTTCTGTAGCCCCAATTCGTTCTGTTGGAATGACTCTTGTCATTGGGATTTCTTCAACACTATTTTTCAGTATAATTTTAGTTCCAACTCTAGCATGGATGCTTGGCTTCAATAAACGAACTAATCCNTCTATGTGGAAAAATATAGGTAAGATGCCGGTAAAAGGATTTTTGGTGATTTTAATCATTGCTGGAAGTATAACTTTCTCTGGCGTAATGATGTGGAGTGGGGAAATGGACAAATCAATAACTGGTAGTGACCAAACACCGGATAATATCGATTCAATTGAGTCATTATCTGAATATTCAAGTTATTTTAGCGGGGGTCAAACCTCATTATTCATTTTCAGTGCGGAAAATAGACCGAATGACAATAATACAGATCGAATTAGAGACTTACCTGTTTTGGACGTTATTGATGGATTAGAAAATAGAATTGGTGATGTTGAAAGAACCAATACTACTAGTATTGTTACTTTCCTTAGAACAATCCCTGTGCAAATAGGATGGGATNNNCCNGNANTNGGNGGNACTTATGTNTACAAAGATAGTTTGTGGAATTTCCTACATGAACCTTGTTGGACAAGTAATGACCCGATAGAGTGTAATGCTTGGTTNCTATTAGACGCTTCAGGACCCGGNGGNAGGGAACAACTTCGTAAAGATATGGTAAATGTTGTCTTTGATACATTAAGCGATGAAGTTTTGTCTATGCTACTGAACGAGGACGGCACTAAGGGTATTGTCTATGTAACTCAGCCTTATATGAATCTTGATTATGCTTCAGAATTAAGAGACGACATAGATTTGATGCTTCTAGAAGATACTGGTTTGGAGGGAACTGGCGCATCTAAGTTGACTGGAGGATTACCTGTATCTCTAGATATTAATGAAGGAATTCATGATGCTCAAACTCTGACTACCATTGTCACTATGATTATCTTAACAATAGTGTTATCATTTGTGTTCCGATCTGTACGATTGGGAATTTATACAATGATACCTGTAGCAGTTGTAATTCTTTGGCAGCCTATTTTGATGGATAGTTCAGATGTAAATGTCAATATTTTTACCGCAATGATTGGAACNATNGTNTTTGGAATTGGTGTTGATGATTCAATTCACNTAATGCATAGAATACAAGAGGANGGAGAAACCCCNACTGGAATTGCTAATTCTATTGAAGAAACTGGCCAGACTATTTTTGAAACAACAATCACTACTGTTAGCGGAATAGCTGCTGGATTTTTAGTCACATTCCCAGGTTTAGAGAACTTCTTCATGATTATGTGTTTACTGATTATTTTTGCATTCGTAACAAGTACATTCTTACTTCCAGCGGTCTTTACCCTAGAACACTATACTAAAGCGAAAATTAAAGGAGAACCAAATTGGATTGATTATGGTGAAGGAATTTCTATCGCTTCACCACTAACAATGAAACCAATGGATGCCGTATTGCATTATTCCGATGATTAGTGGAGGGAGTAGGGAGTAAGCCCCTTTCTGTTACCTTTCGGCGACCGCATTCAACTTAGCATCCTACCTTTCCCTAGGCACGCAACCTCAAAGGGAATTTTTGGACTTGCTCCTGTGCGGTTGCTCGTTTCATCGACCACAAAGCAACCTCCGTCTTTCAACATCACTGTACACACCTTGTATCGTTCGTTTCTGTAGCATTAACCTAACCATCTCTGATTTCTCACTTCTGCGAGGCACACGCGTTATGGAGAGGGGACTTTCCTCAGAGTCTAACTCTGTCAGCGGCCCTCCTACTCCCTCCAAATATCCGTATTATCAATACACTTCAAAACCTTCGGATAAAATAAACCATTACCGGTAAGGATTTTCACCTGGAGAATTTGCATGTTGTTGAGCAGCATAAGCTGCTGGATTATTTTGCTTTATTCGTGGTAAATTCTTCTGAGGTCCATGTGGCCGCTGAGATTGGTTTTGTGGCTGACGTAGTCCGAAAATTAGTAGTCCAATCAATGCAACTGTAAATACGAAAATGATTACTAATAAAATCGGATTAATTTCACTAAATCCTCCTAAGAAACCATCTCCTGAGCCATCTTCAACATAGAATGTTTCAGTTTGTNCGGTTGGTCCATTAATAATTACAAACTCAATCCACATGGAACCTTCTCGGTCAGGACTCCATGTGTGAGTAAATACACCAGAACCTCCAGATTGTAATTCTATTTCCTGNGCATGGATTCTAGTCCTTGCACCATTACTTTCTACTCTTTCGACTACTAACTGGGCAAATCCTGATGCNTCTCCCACATTTTGAATTGCAACTGCTAATTCAACATTATCTCCTACTACCAGTTCTTTGCTAGGTGAGATATCTGGATTCAAGAATTCGAATTCAGGAATTTGTTGCTCCAGTTGCCATATTCCAAATGGAGCATCCTTTGCATTAAACTCTGGACTTATTGGCTGTCCTGCCATGTCCATTCCTGTAATCCAAACCCTCAATTCAAGAGCTTGTTTCCTTGCTTCATCATCGATTACACTTTGTAAATCAAGTGAAACAAACATTGGGATAGATTGGCCAAAGGGTTGACCGCCTAGNAGTTGTAGNTTAGATGAACCATTAACTATACTATTTGTCAACATTCCAAAACCNGAAGGATGCACTTCCCAGTTTAGCATCAAACTATCNGAATTCANGAATTCATCTTCTGATATTACTANTTCAATATCTAAGTTTGACCAATCTGATTCATAGATTAATTCGTTGATTTCTGGAGTNGTAATTNTTACCATCTCCGGTGGANTATCATCAACAACAAACCACATCAANGGATTTACTGGTTGACGAATNGAAGCCCCNTTAGGGGAATTACGTAATGATATTTCGAANAAGTAAGAATTTGGAATTATCGGTGAAATAATTGTTCCATTNAAAGTCCCATTNACAAAATCGACTTGTGCTTGATTACCACCTATTTCGAATAAAAGATCTAATGATTGAGTTACNCTTCTCTGAGTTTTCGCCCATAAGATTTCACCCAAAACATTGACATTCTCTCTNGGNTGAATCCAACTTGCATCACCAGANAGAACTTCATCACTAACTANGAATGACAAACTATCTTTGTCAATAGCCATTTCTCCAGAGAACCTCCAATCTAGTTCATTCAATACCAATTGGGATGATTGTCCGTTCAAATCTTCAAGATAGATACTTGTCTTCCTGTATATGCTATCGTCTGGGTCAAAGCCCCATTCAAGAATAAACTCAACAATAAATTTACCATTAGAAGAAAAGATATTTTCATCTGTTCCCGAGTCTATTCTACAACTTTGAATCGATATATACAATGTAGAAGACTCGCAAGAATTTCCTGCTCTGTTCCACAAAATTGTTGAATCATCTGGTTGGTTAAAAGATAAATCTAGTTCTATGTGATTGATGTCAGTGACCCCATTNTTATCCCAAATTGGNACTTCTANACTNATTAGTTCACCCGGATGAAGCCAAGTTTCAGGACCTAAATTCCAACTTAATGAATCATAACCTAGCTGAGGAGAACCATCACTACTTATCTGTAGATTAAATAATGGAGATTCTAAAGANCCNGAGTTTTCTAACAAGTTACCTGCTGTATCGGCAATCTCAATCCATCCAACAGAGTAAGATCCATCATCGGCATTAGAAGTATCCAAATCAAATCCATAATCGCCTTGTAACAANANAAGNTTTTCAGGAATTTGTAATTGGGAATTNTTTACTTCTTCGATTTGAATTTCTCCATCAGAGTTGATATCNTGTTCCCANGAATTCCAATAATTTATTTCGGCGTGAGTNGGGAGTACCGGCCTGTCGGTAATTGTAAACTCCAGCCTCGTTTTTGGTGATGCTTCGACATGATCGAATTGATCNATATTCATGAACAATAGTTCAGGAGATATTGAATCAAANCCGAAATTTGCAGAATTTGGAACTTTATACGATACAGATTGTCCCTTTAGTGGCATTAACTCAACTTCCACCAAAACATTACTNCCAGTTGATGGAACTACCCATGGCAATGTCACAACTCCATCGCTAATTATTGTGGATGTCGAATATTCATTTCCTTCGACAAGTAATCTAACCAAAACTTGTCCAGTTCGTGGCGAAGATNCTTCACTTCCCTCAAATCCTAATTCAACCTNAACTGTAACAGGCTCCCCAGATTTTAGATATGGATAATTATTATCAGAACTAATNCCATTATTTCCAACAACCGACCAGTGATTTAGTGAAATNTCGTTTTCCACACCATTTGAATTTCCTAGACCAAATGATTTGCTAACTGGNAGCATTGGACCTGAAGTAGANACAAGGTTTGCAGATACGACCAAAGATTCTTCATCATTCCAATCTACTGGAAATTTAAATCTATGAGTGAATTGTAANATTGTTCCACTTTCAATCATCGAAATTTCACCACCTTGACCTAGATTATTCCAAATCAAGTTTAGNCCGTTCTCAACGCAAGACGAAATGGCNATNCCATTNATTGGAAGAGAAATTATAGGACAGCGAATCTGGCTATTGTGATTCTGCCCTGCAAGATTTAAATCGATTAACCATGAATTTGAACGTGCATGATCTCCTGGATTAGAAATTCCAATCCCTGAAAAATCAAATGTACTAACAACGTCAATCCAATCTACTGAAGGAGTAAANGTATCNGTAACATTAACTACNTCTAGACTTACAGGAATAACAGAAGCNTGTGAAGTAATCGCGTTAACTGTCAGACTGATTGACCCNGTTCCTTTCATTCTAATTGGCAAAGATATTTCTTTGTATCCAGATACTGAAACTTTAGATTGAAGGGCACTATTCATTGCAATTACTAGATTATCTGTAGCAGAAAAATCTAGTGTCAATGAATCATCATATACAGCCATTATTCCACTCATGTGAACATTTGTTGCTGTACTAGATGAGCCAATCTTNATTGTGACATCNACAAAATTAANNCCATTTAGATTAATGGAAGTAACTGACTGAGTCAATACTGAGTTTAAGGATGATAAATCACTAGAAGTTAAAATTATATTTTGTACTGAATTAAAATTACCTAGATTCTTTGTCAAGACATCTTGTCCAGAAATTGAAATTGTCATGTATGGGTTAATCATTTCAGTACTTGGACTAGATACATAGAAACTGAATGACTCGACTCCTTTAGAAGGCATTAGAACATTGAATGATGCTGGCATTGAAGTNGATGAAGGTGCTTCATTTGATAGAGAATTNTCAGAAAAGCGATCTTGAATTCCTAGTCTTCCTATACCAGATTTATCCATACTCCAATCTGCAATACCATCTAGTCCAATATCAACTTCTAACCCATCTGGAATACTACCGCGAACAAATTCTACATCCAATGTGTCAAGTACCCAATTCCCACCAGTTCCAAANACTCTCACTTGGGCATTAAATTCAGGTTTACCAAAGTTCTGAAAAACATTGGGGCTAAGGNNATTCCAATTTTGACCTGAATCTATTGAGTATTCCATTCTTGCTGAACCTGTTATTGTAGANTTAGATTTTATTCCAACAAAACCACTGCTCATAGAGTAAACAGGAGAAGTTGCTGTACCAGAACCGCTTATCTGGCCATTGTTCCAGTTTGAGGTTTGCAAGTTCCAGCCAAAATCAGCTGGGTTAGAATCAAATGAGTCGATTATCAATCCTTCAAAGTGAATTCCATGGATTTCTGGTAATGTACCTGAAGATGTCTCCATGTNGACATAAAATTTTATTTCAGGATGTTCTTCATAATCTATTGCACCTAAGTCAATTGAGGTAGAGNTCATATCTTCAAATCCTGGAATTGTTTGATTNGTATTTGCATCAATTAGGTCCCATTCAAAAACAGCATCGTCAGGGATATAGGCGTCGATATACATGAATCCGTAATTTCTAATTTCTCCTTGACCGATTGATGAAGGCCCAAATGGCTCAGACATCCAATAACCATCCCCATTACCTGCTCCCCCAGCAGGCGTTATNACAATCTCATCTACCCAAGCAGTATCAGAACCTGAATTTACGCTTCCGTCTTTAGAATAGGCCCAGGTGAGGGTAGAAGTAGAGGAAGTAATTGAAAAAGTGTGAACTCCAGTGGCAGAACCTGACCACTGATTTGTGTATGAATAACGACTACATGCAGTGTTATCGACACAAAAATTCAGATAATCGAAACTACCTTCTGAAGAAACCTGGTAATTGAATGTACCAGTTCCCGCAGGTAAACTCGAAACATCTAGAGTCATCGAAGTAACTTGATTATGCGTGATTGTCCCAGCTTTCGCAGTTTGAGAACCTACTAAAGTATTTGAACTTTGGATAGCCCAGTTAGAAGNNCCNGTTAAACTCCAATCNGAAGAAAATGATCCNGACTCAAAATCCCACTTCCATTCTTGTGGTAAAAGCGACAAAGAAGAACCATTGACATTTACTCCAGAATAATATTGTGATGAAGAGAAATCGAGTGATTTAGAAATTGAAAACGCTGTCGATGTCGGTAAACTGGCTGATTCTACATCTAAACCTAAAGTCTGCACAACTTCTCCATCTGGAACTGAAACTGAAACTTTCTCAACAGCCCCATCAGGAAAAGATCCTATTGAGACCGTCGTAGACTGGCCAATAGGAGTAGAGGAGTCGATGTGGAATTCATTTAATTGGGAATCTTCGAAATTTTCCGTAAACATGTATGATTGTACAGACAAAANAAACAGAGTAACCAGTGCGAGGGCAGAAAAAACACCGCNCTTAGAANGTCCCATGACTTGAATGACTACACTGATAGGTCAAAAGATTTCGCCACAAATTNCCAAACTCAATATTGTCATAAAGAAAGAAATCATCAAAAGCCTAGTTCATAAACACTGTTTATGGATGATGTTGAACTGATGAAGCGAGAGGCTGGTATTGCTGCATGTAAATTTGTAAAATCCGGNATGAAAGTNGGCTTGGGAACTGGTTCAACGGTTAAGCATACTGTNATNGAATTAGGACGAATGATAAAAGAAGAGGACTTGGAAATTATTGGNGTACCTACATCTCTAGCAACAGAAAAATTGGCTATTGAAGTGGGAATACCTCTNGTCGAACTTTCNGAGGTTAGTGCTCTTGACATAGTCATTGATGGAGCCGATGAATTTGACCCTCAGTTTCAATTGATTAAAGGGGGAGGAGCCGCTTTATTAAGAGAAAAGATCGTTGCTCAGGAGTCTAGCGCAATGGTCGTTGTCGCTGATGATAGAAAGCGTGTAGAAACCTTGGGTGCATTTCCCTTACCGATAGAAATTACTCCTTTTGCTAGTCAGTCAACAATAAGAAAACTAACTAATTTACTAGACTGCCGTGTCAACTGTAGAATGTCTGGAGACAATCCGGTAATTACTGATAATGGTAATATGATAGCAGATGCACACTGCGGACCTTCGATAGCAGATCCTATTGAAATGGAAAAAGAAATCTTAATGATTGCTGGTGTTGTTCAAGTTGGATTATTCAACAACATGTGTGATGCTGTAATATTAGCAGGTCAAAATGGTGTTGAAGAAATAATTAATCCTAAGGGAAGACTTTGAAATTAAATCAATGTTAAATACGGGCGTTAAGACGCTNGTTCGGGCCTGTAGCTTAGTCAGGTAGAGCGACGGACTCTTAATCCGTCGGTCGCGGGTTCGAACCCCGTCAGGCCCGCCTACTTCGATAAAATGCAATTATATCTTGTTTTGAAATATATCCAAAATTATGCGAATCATTCGACGATGTTGGATCAGGGTTATCACCCTCAATCCAAAAATCGTTGGACGAATTAATTTTTGTTATTCTTTTTACCAAATTCATGTTCTTGTCGAATGGGTTCTTGAANACCACNAANTCACCAACAGATAATTCATGGCCAGTGTACTCTATACAATTCAGTTTTTGGCCATCGACCAAATTTGGCCACATACTGTAGCCAGAAACAATAACTTCAACAGTTTTCATCTATCTCAACTTGCACGAATCCAAGGTACTTCTCTACCTTTAATTCCCCAGAACATGTGGTGGATTGCTTCGATTGCATCCATCAATTCTTGGGCATGCTCTGCTGAGACTTCCACCTTACAAGCACTACAAAGTTTTGCAGCCTTCCAGAATGTATCATGAAGGTCAGGATTTGATTCAAGATGTTGTGGTTTGAAGAAATCGGTCCAAAGGACAAGTAATTCATCTTTGCACTTTTGGGCTTCTTCTTCTTTTATTGCTGCATATCGACTCATTGTGTTAAGATAGGTTGCTGAACCACAATTTGTGGAATGATTTTCTGCTAATGNAAGCATCTTTTTGGTCATTGACTGTACTGCTTCACCTGCAACTCTTGCACTTGCTGGATCATATACACCACATGGGCCATCACAATGCGCTTCTGCTCTAATTACTGACATGAACCTCCGAAACCTCGGGGCCATATCAATTTAATGATTGACTATTTCTTGACTATAATGGTTCCAGCTTCGCCTTTTAGAGCCTTCAATGCATCGCCGGGCTGACAAAGTATCGACTTCAAATTCGGATTATGCAATGTTGCTTCTACTAGGCTACCTATCTTAGGACCCATAGAACCTGCTGGAAACTCTCCTTTGTCAGACAATGTTTCACATTCGTCGATAGTTAGAATTCTGTGTGAGGTTTCATTTTTTGTGCCAAATCCGGTTTTAACACTATCANTTGCTGTAGATATTACAAGTGCATCAGCCTGTAACTTAATTGCCAGCAGGGCTGATAATCTATCTTTATCGATTACTGCTGGAACACCAACAAAATGATTTTCCCTTCGGATAACTGGAATTCCTCCACCTCCACCACAGATTACTACTGCTTTCAATTCTACCAATTTTCTAATCACTTCTAAATCTAAGATATTCATTGGCAGTGGACTTGCAACAACTCTTCTTGGCCCGATTTTTGTTTCAGCTATATCCCAGTCAGCCGACATAACAATCTTGTCCGACAAAACAGGTCCTACAGGCTTAGTAGGTAATTCAAATCCCGAATCTGCAGGGTCAACTTCTACTCTTGTAATAACACAAGCAGTTCTTTCTGGCCTCCTTCTTTTGTTTAGTATTGAATCTAGATTTATTGANAGTGAATGTCCAATCATTCCTTGAGTTGCTGCCACCCATGTNTCCATAGTTTGAGTCACATTTTCATCAAGCTGCATCAAATGTCCAACTTGAGGACCGTTACCATGAGTTAGTACTACACTCCATCCGGCTTCTAGAAGGTCAACTACATCGCTCATTACTCTTGCTAGAACTTCCTCACTTTTCCCATCACTATCGCCTGTTGGAGACGAGAGCGCATTACCACCGATTGCATACACAGCGACACGATTCATAGACTATGGAAACAGCCTCATAGTTTGAGTATTTCCTATAATAACTGCAAATAATGTCAATTTCAAGGGCGAATAAAATTCTTCGTCATCCGTGACATTGAATTACACCTAGTATTAGGGCTAATTGGGCGAGAAGATGAAGACTATATGGATTGGTGATGTTCAGTCAGGCCATTATGATAATCAAGAAGTTGAACTCAAAGGATGGGTTAAGCGGTCAAGAGGTTCTAATAAGATACGTTTTATCGTCCTTAGAGACTCTACTGGAGTCATCCAATGTGTTGCAAAAAGAGATGTTCTTGGCGATGAAAGTTTTGAACAAATTAAGTCAGCATTAATTGAATCGTCAGTGATCTTGAAAGGTACTGTTAACGTTGATGAGCGATCAGAAGGGGGACATGAATTAGTAGTCAGTTCGGCAGAGATTATTGGTCCTGTTAACCCTGAAACGCCATTCCCTATTACTGAATCAGCAATGGCTGCGGCAGATGGTGGAGAAACTGAATTCTTACTTGACAATCGTCACTTGTATCTTAGAACTTCGAGAATGACCACTATGCTAAAGATTAGAAGTTCTGTATTTGGTGCTGTTCATTCGTATTTTAGAGATAGAGACTTCCTAGAATATCAAGCGCCAAATTTTGTTGCTGGCGCAGTTGAAGGTGGTTCGACTCTTTTTGAAGTACCATATTTCGGTANAAAAGCATACCTTACCCAATCATGGCAATTATATGCTGAAGCNGCAATGCCTGCTCTAGAAAGATTGTACACTATGGCACCTTCATTCCGAGCAGAAAAATCTAGAACAAGAAGGCATCTAACTGAATTTTGGCACGCGGAAATGGAAGTCGCATGGGCGACTAATGATGAAATTATGACTCATGGCGAAGGTGTNGTTAGGCACATTGCTTCTACTCTTCTAGACGAAAGATCTGACGAATTAGAATCTTTAGGTAGAGATTTAGATTTAATTTCAAGATATGCTGATTCACCATATCCAAGAATTAGATATGACGAAGCAGTAGAGACTCTCCAAGGNATGGGGGTCGAAATTGAATGGGGACAAGACCTTGATTATTCGAAGGAAAAAATTCTAACTCAGGATTTCGATGTTCCTCATTTCCTAACTCACTACCCTAAAATTGCAAAACCATTCTATCATAGAGTAGATCCTGAAGACGAAAAGTATGTTCTATGTCATGATTTATTGGCTCCGGAAGGATATGGTGAAATCATTGGAGGAGGAGAAAGAACTTGGTCTGAAGAAGAGATTTTATCGCGTATTGATGAAGAAGGAACTCCCAGAGAACCATATCAATTCTATATCGATACTAGAACTTACGGTGGAGTTCCTCATGGGGGGTTCGGATTAGGTGTAGATAGAGTNTGTTCATGGCTTAGTGGTGCAGAACATATCAGAGAAGTAATTCCTTTCCCAAGAGATTCAAGAAGAGTTACGCCATAGGTGATTTAATGACCAAAATTTTCACACTTGGTTGTGGCCTTGTTGGAAAATTTGTTGCTAGAAAGTTAGTAGAAGATGGCAATATTGTTTCAGTTATTGATTTGAAAATCCCTAAGGAAATCGCNCAGTTAGAAAATATAATACCATTAGAAGGCGATGTTTTTGAAATAATTGATTCAATTCCAAGAAATCAAATCATAGTAAATATGCTTCCAGGACGAATAGGTGACAAAGTACGCCCAAAGCTGATTCAAGATGGCCATCAAATTGTAGATTTAGCATTTACTCTAGAAGACCCAGAGAAATATGATTTAATTGCAAAGCAGAATAACAGTGTTCTNTTATGGGATGTTGGAATCGCTCCAGGACTTTCAAATATGCTAGTTAAAATATCTGAAGAAGAAATTGGGAGTTTGGATAAAGTTCACATCAAGGTTGGAGGAAATCCATCAAATCCGGATTCAGAATGGTCTTACATGGCACCATTTTCTCCTTCAGATGTAATTGAAGAATATACTCGCCCCGCTAGAATTATTGAAAGTGGAGANATAATTACTGTTCCAGCATTATCTGAAAGACACCTTATCGATGTTGAATATCATGGTGAGATGGAAGCATTTCTAACTGATGGACTTAGAAGCNTACTAACATCAATTTCTGCTAATGAAATTAAAGAATATACCGTTAGATGGCCAGGACACATAGATAAATGGATTAATGAAGGCAAAGATATGAATGAGTTTGAACTTCTAGAACAGTGGAAGTTTGATAACAAAAAAAGTGAATTTACTTGGCTAGAAGTTATGACTAGCAATTCCGATGAAAAGATACGTTGGATGGTTTATGACAACGGTAAAGATGGTGATAGTTCGATGGCCAGAACTACTGGACTAGTTACTGCAGCATGTACTATTATGTTTCTCAATAACGGCCCTAAAGGAGGTTGTGGTTTAGAAAATGGCATTCATCCACCCGAAAATTTGTCAAAGGATTCAATTAAATTCATCATNGATTATCTCAAAGANAATNGAGTTGAGATAAATAAATCTACATTATAATTTCATCACATTCTGGGCATGGGAAACCCGGTAAAAATTCACCTAACATAAATCCACAATGCGGACAAAATGAGATATGTAAACCATAGTCATCTATTGCTGCCATAGTTACTGACTTTCCCGAACGTAAATAAATATTATTTTAGCATATATTTCTTGATTTTTTCTAAAACTATTGACAAATCTTTTTNTTCAATNACTTCATCACAATGTTTCAANGGTTTTTCATCCCAAGGGTTGAAGCAAATTGAGTATCCAGATTCCTCAAACATTCCAATGTCCCCTGCTGAATCACCAACTGCTGCGGTTTTATTCTTGGAGATATTATATCTACGTTGTAACATATTTACTATCGAACCTTTACCATTCATTTGAACTTGATATCTTCCGAAATCTTGAATCAAAAAGTCGCCGTTGTATTGATCGCCAATCAACCATCCATTGGTAAAAACTGAAAGTAGTGAATCTTGCCCCNCTGAAAATTTCCTTGAAGTGAATCTATCAATTCCACCCCAACGTCTTTTCCAAGGAGAACNACTAGGAAATTGTGCAGCAATATCCCTAGCTGTTTGCTGAAGTCCTCCACTAACTATTGCTACTTTTGCACCATCATCAATTAATCCCTGAATTAACATTTTCCAATTCTTCATCATCGGCATACCTTCCATGTGCCCCCTCAATTCTCCATCGGTAATTGGTTCTTCAAATTCCGTTCGACTACCTTTGATTAGAGCAATATCCAATTTTATCCAATCCCATTCGTCCAGNAATCCTTGGTTGTATAATTCAAATGANTCGTCGTTNGATAAACCCATATTATCATAGACAAATTGCCATGTCGATAGATGATCAACCAATACTCGATCCATATCTAGGCATACAAGATACTCATATTCGGACATAATATTTCCTCACCTAGACCAGTCATACTGAGATTGAATTTGCTCAACTTGTTTGCCCATAATGTACAATATTAACGCCACCATCATAGCGAATAATCCAACCAATGTCATAGCAATAGTTGTTAATGTGACACCAATAGATGTAGTGTTTAATTCACTGAATGTATCAATCACATTTCCTGATAACTTATATCCCAGCACAAATAACACAATNCCTGGAATACCGAATAGTAATAGAGGATGTCGAGTTTCCANCATCCAGTAAAATAATTGAGCGAATCTTGATGCTGATGCCAGTGATTCTCTTTGTGGAAGTCTGATGGCTTTTTGTAAACGTGCAACCCTAACTTTTAATTTTTCATCAAGTTCTAAAGCATTCGAAATTGGACTGGTTTTTGATAACTCTTCTAATCCATTCTTTGATAAAACCATGTGTGAAAAATCTATAGAATTGAGTACTATCTGATTAGCATCCTCAATTATTTCATTTTCCTCGGAGGTAAATGCTATGAAAATATCCCATGATTCTTTAGCACGATTTTCAACAATTGGAAAATCACTCAATTTCCAATCTTCAGAAATTCTTATCACTAAATTAGTATAACCCAAATCTAAATCTGATTGCAAAATATATTTTGATAAATCTTGAATTGATAAATTGGAATCCAAGTTATAGATTGGACAGCCAACTTCTTTTACTAATTCGATGGTTTCATCTTCAGAACCCAAATCAAAAAATACCACTTCTTGAGAAATCTCTCTTGCCCTTACAATCAAAGAAATAATTCTCAACTCGAGGTTTCGGCCGAGTAAAATAATCCTTTCACCCGCATTCTCCATGCACTTGTCACAAGGTTTTGGCTTTCAAACCTATCATGCAAAAATAGCAAAANTGATTAATTTATCAGTAATTCTACTTCCGACAAGTGTTTATTTGTCGAACCGCTTAGGAAAGGATGTGTACAATCATTGGAACATTGGTGTTGTGATTCCCGCACGAAATGAAGAAGACTTTATTTCAGGTGTTTTACAAACAATTCCAACATTTGTCGATAATGTGATAGTTGTAGATGATGGCTCAGAGGATTCAACTGCTGATATATGTAAGCAATTTCTTAATTCCAGATATAAACTCTCAATAATACAAAATTATGGAAATGGTGTAGGTTCAGCTATCGACAGAGGACATCAAGAATTACTCAATATTTCCGANAAACCATTCATCAGTGTCGTGATGGCAGGTGATGGCCAAATGGATCCAGATGATATGGAGAATTTAATTCAGCCAATTATTCAGAAAAAAGCCGATTATTCAAAGGGAAACAGATTTATTCATCGAGAAGGTACTGGTAAAATGCCACTAATTCGTAAAATAGCTAGCATAATATTGTCATTTTTCACTACACTGGCATCGGGTTTGAGAATTTCGGATCCGCAATGTGGATATACGGCAACAAGTTTCAAAATCATCGAAACCTGGAATTGGGAGAAATCGTGGAAGGGCTATGGATATCCAAATTATTGGATTATAAATCTAACAAAAAATTCTTGGCGAATTAAGGAAGTGCCTGTGAAATCTATTTATGGCTCGGAAAAATCATCGATCAATAACCTTTCATTTTTTGTTAAAGTTGGATTTATGATGTTTGTTCAACACCACAGAAGAGTTTTCTCAAAATTACTATCAAGAAATGTAAATCCACATACGATACTAGCATTTGTTGCGTACATGATAGGATGGATTGCAATTATTCCCAATATTAGTACTGATTTAGAAAGAGAATTCATAGAAAGGGGATTACCAACTATAATATTGATTTTAATTGCTTGGAGTTGTGCTCATATTTTAGACAGATTATCTGTTAAGGTATCTGAGGAGTTGAAACATAATGCGTAGAATAGATCGTCGAAATAATCCAAGAAAAGCCCATGTTAGGCATATTTTACTTGCTAACAAGCCACAGGCTAGAGAAATTCTAGAACAAATTCAAAATTCAAAAAAGCCACTGAAAGAATTTAAGAAATTGGCTAAAAGATTTTCCAACTGTCCAAGTGGCAGTAAAAAAGGAGACCTAGGAGAATTCGTTGAAGGTCAGATGGTACTAGATTTCGAGAAAGCTGTTTGGGAAATGGAGCCTGAGTCGANCCCTGATAAATTTGTAAAAACTCAGTTCGGGTTCCACATAATTTGGGTGCATACGAAATCAACATTGAATAGTTAATGGTGGGCGTACCAAGATTTGAACTTGGGTCCAAGCGTCCCAAACGCCCGAGTATAGGCCAAACTAACCCATACGCCCGTAGTCCTTCGCCACAACTTCATACCTATGAAGTTCACTCAAGAAATTGCCAAATCCCTGTGTCAATACGAACTATCAATCCTTGAGATTCTATTTCTTCCATAATTGAATCTATATCTAGTTCATTACCAATTTCAGAGACTTTTTCCTGAACTTTTTCGCGTCTAACATATCCTTGTTCATCAGCAGCTTTTCTTACTAAATATAATACATTATATGGACTAATTTCAGATTCTAACAAAGGACCATCATTCAGTAATTTAGATTCAAGTAAATCTCTTAACTCATCTGGAGTATTTGCCAAAATGACCTTGTTACGTAGTTCATTAGAATCTTTGGCAGTATCGACAACCTCTGCATTATTTGCAATTCTCTGGCCACAATGCGGACAAAGGTGGCCTGTATTTTTTCTACCATGACAGATTTTACATGCTGGACATCTAAGAACAAGCCATGAATCTGCCATGAATGCCTGTGAATTCGAGAGTTTTTCAATTTGACCTACAAACTGAAATCTGAATTGCCACCACTTCTTCTACTGCCCGGGCGCATAGCAGGAGCAGCAGGAGCCTTGACATCTACACGTTTCTGTTGACTATCAACAGGAACAGATAATCCTCCACGGATAGGTCCTGTGGACATTTTTCCTCCAAAATTTAGAGAATTTGGTAAAATTAACGCAGCCATAGCGACTCCGTGGTGATCAGCCCCCGCGGTTACTTCATCGACAGCAACATCAAAAGAAATCACTTCCAAATCTCTACTTGCGAGTCTACGCTGAAGATTTCTTCTAAGCAAAAGTGAAGTTTCTTCATAATCCAATTCTGTAGAAATAGTCGCAACTACTGCACATTCATCCCCTTCAGGCGTAACACATGACGCCCAAGCAGCACCTGCACAGGCACTTCCTCCACTGTAAGCATATGATGTNGCGATGTGGCATTCGACTAGAGAACCTAGAGGCAGCGGACGTGGGGGTGTTGCCTCAAAATTTAATGGTAACATAGCACCTTTTACCTCAATCAATCTAGTGTCGCCAAGCCCCATTTCTACTAATCCTTGGTCATAAGCATCTTCTGCATTCTCACCCCAAGGTGCAACGGCAGTCATCAACCAACCTTGGCAAGATTTGCGCACTCTTCCTGGCTTCATGTGTCAAGACACGCGCAAGAGGTTCATGAATAACATGGTCATCGCAGTGTATGGCCGCGGGTTCTCAAAGAGCGATTTTATTGTTCGCTGGCCTTTTACTATTAACTTCAATAATTTTGGTTTCATTGGATGAAAATAGTTCAAACAATGTTATTTTTGTAGTAATTATTTCTACATCGATGATTATATTACTATGGAAAATATTTTCGTCACAAACAAAAAATCAGCGGCAAGATTTTACGTCATCTACTAAGTTGGAAGAATTTTCTCCACACAGGAATCCGAAGGTAGATACAATAATAATTGAAAATGAGATACCCGACCCATTAGAAAAAGAGATTGACATCCCTCTAATGTGATTAAAGAAGCCGAACTGTTTCAAGGTTCTTTGGTGCGTAAGTTCGACACTTATATCTCTCTCTGAGTGTATGTCCGAGTTCATTGCACTTGTGGTAATCCCCATGATGGCAAATAATATTTCTTGGCTTAGGATGTAATTGGTCTACAAATTCTAGTAATTGTCTCCTATCTGAATGTCCTGAGAATCCATCAATAGTTACCATTTCACAACCGACTTTGACAATTTCGGTTTTGCCATCAATTACCATAGGTACTTCACCAAATCCTTTTTGCAATCTTCTACCGAGTGTTCCTTCGGCCTGATATCCTACGAAACATAATGAATTCCTTTCTTCATGTGCCCAATTCTTGAAGTATTCCATAACTGGACCTCCGTTTAGCATTCCCGAGGTTGCCAAAACAATGCAAGGTGATGTATCCATGATGATGCTTTCTCTAAGTTCACGACCCTTTACCGGTCTAAACCAATCACTTGTAAACGGATTTTCTCCATCATCTTGAAGCAAGGATTTACGGAGACTACTGGTTAGATAATCTGGATGAGACGAGTGAATAGCAGTTGCTTCTTGAATCATACCATCTAGCCAGACTGGAACTGGTTTTACANTTCCAGATCTAAATAATTCATCAATAGCAATCATTACTTCTTGACTTCTGCCAACTGCGAACACTGGACAGATCATTTTTCCACCGCGTTGAATTGTTCTTGCAACGATATCTTGTAATTCTTGGTTAGCTTCCTGTCTGGATGGNTGATAATCTCCAGAAGCNCCATATGTTGATTCAATAACCAAAGTTTCGACTTTTGGGAACCTCGTATTNGCAGCNTCAAATAACCATGANTTNTCGTATTTTTGATCTCCGCTNAANACNANGTTATGNTTTCCTTCNCCNANNTGNANATGNACNGCAGANGANCCNANAATGTGNCCTGCATTGNGNAAATGTNAATTTNANATCNGGAGAGATATCANNNGTTTNNCCCCANTTGACATCAANGACATGNNNCATAGCATGTNCGNATATCTTCCATATCATANGGNGNNCTCNTNCCTTCNGNGCCNCNNACNTTNANNTANTCAGACTGNAANAATANCATNANNTCNCGAGTNGGNGGNGTACAATAAACNGGNCCTCTGTATCCATAACGGAATAACACAGGAAGCATACCAGCATGATCAAGATGAGCATGAGTTAGAACTACAGCATCCAACTTTTCGAGTGGTAATGCTTCTGGTGCGGTGAAATAAGGCATTGGATCTGTATCACTTGCAATATTTACGCCAACATCAATCATTACTCGGCTTTCATTAGTCGTTACCAAATGGCAGGCTCTACCAACCTCTCGATATGAACCAAGAGCCGTTGTTCTTACCCATGTAGAACTTTGTCGTACTGGGCGATAGATATTCAATCCAAACTCTCTGAGTAATTTTCTGCGTTCTTGAGCATGAGCCGCCCTGTATCCACGGATATCGTGAACTGTCTTGGACAAGATTGGTGGCGTTCTTTCAAACGTAACTAGCCAACCACATTCATCTCGAATTTTCTTTGCATTAGCGCCTTTTCTGCCAACTGCTTCACCTGGATTTCCACAAATTACCGTCACCTCACAATAACAAGCGTCGAAGTAGATTTGATGTATGTCCGCAACATCTTGAATGAGATCACGAATGTATCGCTCAGTATCTTCTTCACTCTTCATGATACTTTTGTCTGGTCGAAGAACGATTTTCCGCTTTATTTCCTTTGCAATCTTCCCAATAAGGCCATCTCCGCCTCCAAAGGCTTCTGGAACAGGAGTGATGATGGAAACATCTCCGGCCTCCAAGTCGACATCATATGCGATATCTTTCGGGACGATTTTCTTAATTGTATCTTGTATTTCTTTGAACGTATATCTCATCAAAAATACCTCCTTCGAAAAGAAGGCCATTAGGCCAAACATCGAGGAATAATGTTATGTTTCGTTCTAAGATTTCAGGGATGCTTCAATCTCGGAGTTAGTTAGGAGGACAAAGCCATCCTTTTTGGTAATAACGGCTAAATCCATACCATTACCAGAAGCAGCGTCTCTTTGGCCTGAGGCCGACAATGCACGTGCTGCGAGAGAAACGGCTTGTTGGCGAGTCATGTTTTCTTTGAACCCGTCTTCAAGCACACCATACATGTAAGGTGAACCGGAACCTGTGGCACAATATACATCTGGAATGGAACCTCCTGCTGAATCGATCGAATAGACTGAAGGGCCGTCATCATCTACACCTACGATGAGTAACTGAACCCAGTGTGGGCGTCCAGAGAGAATATTTGCTGTGAGTGTTGCTGCACCTTTGACAGTCATTGCATGGTTTCGCTTGAGTTCAAACAATGACACTTCTGCGGCAAGAGTACGTGCAAGAGATTGAGCATGCCCTACTAAACCTGCTGTAGTCAATGCCAAATTATTACCTATCTTGAATAATTTTTGAACGCTCTTATTTGCGATGAAATGACCCATAGTAGCTCTGTGGTCAGCACCAACAACGACTCCTCCTTTGAAAGTGATACCTACCGTACTTGTTCCAGTTTTTAGCGTAGTTGTTTCATTATTGTCCACAATATCACCACAAAGGTCCCCGTCTAATGGCTGACCGATTACTTCCTAACGCGGGACCCTTATCAACCAACCGTCGCCTGAGTATCACATGGCCGACGAGGAGGAGAAGCAGATGTCACTCGATGCGTTTACGCAGCAACCACCTCGGAGAATCAATTTACCCAGTAAGAGCGAAATTCCAATTGAGAAAAAACCTCGTGCATCCTATCGGGATTTAGCAAAAATCTATCCTCACCCACCACTTCCCACAAAGCACGACGGGAGCGTAATCCATCGTTCAGTTCTCCACGACCTTACTGGTATCAATCAATTACTTGATTGGGTATCAGATAACGAAATTGTAATTGTAGAAATGGGTCGTTTAATGGCGAGAGAGGTCGAACTTCAGTCGGCCCTGCAAGAGCTAGCAGATTTTATTGAAGGTGACATGGGTGGCCAGATGGTGAAAATAACAGACACTAGATTACTACTTCTTCCACCTGGTAGCCGAGGCATCAGGGGCGTGGAGATGGAAGCATTTGCCAGCGATTTCGAAGATGACATGACTTAGGTGAGTGTATGTCCGAGGTAGATTTAAGCATACCATGCCCTCTATGTGGTGTAGAAAATCAATTGAAGATGTTCACCTTCTTTGATGAAATTCCGTATTTTGGAGAACATACACAGGTTACCGTTTCGTGTCTGTCCTGTGGTTGGAAACAATCAGATTTTATTCCCGCAGAGGAAAAAGAACCATCTAAGCATTCCCTCGTTGTTAACACTCGTAACCACCTAAAGGCTCGAGTAGTGAGATCTTCATCCTGCACAATCCGCATACCAGAATTGGATTTAGAAGTTAATCCTGGAGCTGAATCAACCGGTTATGTTTCAAACGTAGAAGGCGTTTTCGAACGATTCCTCAGAATTATTAGGCTTGTCAAACACCAATCAATTTCCGAGCAAATTGAGGAAGAAATTACTGCATTAGAAGAAATGGAAAACATATTGATAAATCATGATTTTTTATCTCCAGGTCGAGAGATAACGCTTGAGTTATTCGATCCGAGAGGACACAGTGTTATTTCACATGAAGACGTTGTTTTTCGTCCACTTAATGCAGATGAAATTGAACGATTACCTGTTGGTCCCGAACCCCCGGTATTCTCGGCTAATCTTTAGAATCCGAAGACAAAAAGTCTTTGATTAAGTGGGCTGTTTCATCCTTTTTCTCTTTCAATTCCTTTAGCCATTCAGAGGCTCTATCAATACAAATTTGTTTCATTTCGCCAGCAAGAATTTTGCCGCCTTTGTACCCTTGATACAATTCCTGTAATGCATTATCATCCTCTTCGAAGAAATACATCAGGTACTGATATGCCACATCAATGTCAGGATTTCCTCCCAAACGACGATGCTCTTCCAATGTGGACTGACCTCCTGAAAAAGATTTTTTTATCTTTTTTGCAGTGACATCTAATTCATCACTTAGGAAGAGTGTAGTCTTTGGTTTTGATGAAGACATTTTATTGCCAGTTAATCCAACAGCGAATCGATGATAGGTCGATGCAGGAGCCATTAATCCTATCCCACCAAGTTTTCTCTCAAGTTTCAGTAGTGCCTTTTTCACCATATGGATATCCGTTCTTTTCGCACCAGGAAGTGAAACTGTCCCGTGTTTTGGATTCGATGAAATATCAGAAAAGCCTAGTGCTGAAAGTGTCTGATCTATTTTTTGATATGTTTCTTTTTGCTTATCACGATTAATTCGACCGTGGGCGTCAACACCAAAACAGTGGGCACTTTCCTCATTTATAGAAAGACTGATTGACAAACCTCTTGTCTTATCAGGTGCGATGTTAAACCAATTTGATTTCGAAGCAAGACCTCGCGTGAGTCTCAAATGTGGGTCTTGGTCTACCCCGACTGGGACCACAATTGGCCTTATTCCTCCAAACTCATCAAGTTGAGGGTGAAGGATATCACCAGCTTGGACAAGAGGTGCCTGAACATGAGCCATGTTCGTTGAACCATTGAACCCATATATCGATTCCATCTCACTGATATTGGTTTTTTTCCCGAGTAGAAAACCTAACTTTTGCACCTGATTGCGCCTTGACTGGAAGTAAATCTCAGTCGATTCAGGATCCAATCCTAATGCAGCATAATATGAGATATACTCATCAAGTGCAGTTTTTCGGCCTTCTGAAAGAGAAATCCCTCTCGTAGCACTGGATTCCAAATCTGCAACTGCGATGGTCACGTCCCCCCCAAGTGATTGTAACCATTTTACTTGGTCAATAACCATGGAGTGACCCATATGCATTTTTCCTGAAGGCATAAGACCTGTCAGAACACCAAAATCTTCCCCATTTTTTTGAGATTGGAGTACGACATCAAAGTCTCTGTGTGCAAAAATTATCCCCCTTCTGTGTAGTTTTGAAGGAGAAGGAATCTCAATATCTGATGTTGATTGGAGGCCGAATTGTTCAATGATTCTACCATAGTCTGTAGATTGCTGACTGCTCCATGGATTGATGGTCAAGCCGTCATTCATCATTATCGTCTGAAGGCATCTGTGGCATCAAGGCTTCGGAAGAATTTTTCCAGAAGGCGGTTATTTTTGCTAATATTGAAGCAGACGAAACTTGGAAAAGCATGATTACTAATATTTTTGCAAGGCTCAATTAATAGTTTTGTCTAAATAACTATTATTTTAGGCCTGAATGATGACAACCATGGATATCGAGAAACGGCTTATTCCTGTAACGGTTTTAACTGGCTTTTTGGGTTCAGGCAAAACTACACTTTTGAATCACATTTTGACTAGTACAGAACATAAAATGAAATTTGCTGTCATTGAAAATGAATTCGGAGATGTTGGTATTGATGAAAACATACTCGTTGAAAGTTCTGAAGAGACATTAATTGAAGTCATGAATGGATGCATCTGTTGTACTGTTCGTGGCGATCTCACTGAAACTCTCGACAAAATCTATGACCGAATAAAGGATTTCGATGGTGTGTTAATTGAGACCACTGGATTGGCTGATCCTGCACCGGTTGCACAAACATTCTTTGTTGATGACAAGGTAGTCGAACGGTACAAATTGGATGGAATAATCACTGTCGTGGATGCAAAACACATCATTCAACATCTCGATGAAGAGAAGCCAGAAGGCATCGAAAACGAATCTGTTGAACAACTTGCTTTTGCTGACAGAATCATTTTGAATAAGATAGACCTTGTATCTGAAAGTGAAATTAAAGAAGTAGAATCAAGAATAAAATCGATCAATAATTTTGCACCGATTTACCAAACTGAAAATAGCCTAATTGATCCAAAAGAACTCATAGATATCGGATCGTTTGATTTGGAAAGAACCTTAGAAATGGACCCTGAGTTTCTCGATACAGAATCAGAACATGAGCACGACCAAAGTGTTACTTCCACAAGCGCTAGATTTCTGGGAGAACTAAATGTCAACAAATTGGAAAGATGGATTGGAGAGTTAATGCGTGAAAAAGGTCAAGACCTATTTCGGTACAAAGGTGTATTAGCTGTGAAAGGAATGGATCAGAAATTCGTTTTCCAGGGCGTTCACATGCTTTTTGGTGGCGACTTTAGCAAAGAAATTGGTTTATGGAAAAAAGGTGAAGATAGAGAATGCAGATTCGTGTTCATTGGACGTAATCTCGATCATGAGGAATTACAAAAAGGATTAATGGAATGTTTGGCTGAAGAACTTCGTTTCAATGTTGGTGACAAGGTCTATGCAAATATTGGAGAGTTTACAGAAGGCCGAATTCTCAAATGTTGGGATGAAGGGAACCCATATCGAGTTGAAATTCAAAACGATGAAAAATCAAATGTTTGGGTTCCAATCGACAATGATCACTTCGTAAGAAGTAAAATGTAAATTTTCAGAGAAATTTTCACGGTGTCAACATGATTCCCAAGGTAACGATTTGTAATGGTTGTTGCTGTGGTCGCATAGAAATTGGAAACAAACCCGTGCCTCTGGATGAATTGAAACGAGCTTGGGTTGAACAAGACCTTCAAGGGGCTGTAAAACTTTCCAGCACATATTGCCTAGGCCCTTGCAGCATGAATAACGTAGCCTTATTGACTATTGAAGGGAAGAGAGTTTGGCTTGGAAAATTAGATGATAAAATCCACTACGACGCCATTGTTGAATGGGGTGTAAAAATTTCTCAAAATCCTGATGATTCCGATTTGCCGGATATTTTGAAACCTCTTCGCTTTGTTCCTAACTGATGAATGAAAAAGGGGATTGTGGATTAATTTGCGAAAAAATGTTTTCGTTGCTCTTCAAAGAAAGGTTCTGTGATTAAAGAGATATACTACATCCATTGATTATTCTAATGCTTCAATCATCATTTTCATCTGAAGGCATCAAGGCTTCGGAAGAATTATCTTGATTGAGGTCTTTTTTCACTACCCAGAATATGAGCGAGAGCGTGGACACAGCAATCACAACAGCCGCTGCAGGTAACCAAGCAATACCTTGGTCAATCAATTGTGGCATCACAAGCCAAGTGAATCGCAAATCTTGGTGATCGTCAAATCGCTTTGACCAAGAAAAAAGGTCGGTTGTACTATGACCAGTAATCGTCAAAGCCGTTGAATGGTTATTGAAAAATGAGGTGCGACCTAGAATATCATAATCAGTTGAATCTGTGAGATTAATTTGCGCTTTAAATCCATTTTGCACTGAAAGATATAGCAAGTTTTGTTCTACGCGCCAACCAGATTGTAACTGATTTTCTTCAGAAGAAATTTCTGGAAGGTTGATGCTTTGAACCTCTGAATTATTGAGATCGATAATCCAAGTAATGGGTACATTCCAACGGAAAGGAGTAAGTGATTGACATTCAGGTGTTTGAAGAGAGGTGAAAACAAGCGTCGTGCCGTTTAACTCATGAGAAAATTCATGGCATCTGTTGATGCTCCAATACGACCATGCTTCTCCCCAAGTAGTAAACCACACATCATCTCTCTCTTCGAGCATTGCCACCACGTCCTTGTCATGACGGACAATGGCATCATGAATCCGTCCAATCCAATACAAGTTTACAAGCCCACCTGCATCAAGTTCATTTTCTAATGCTGATTGATTAGCCATACCTAATTCCAAACTTCCTCCTCTGCGACCAAGATTGTGCCAATCCCAGAGATCTTTAGGTTCATCTTCCGCATGGTGCCAGGCAGAATGCCTGAGGCCGGTATTATCGCCGTGAATCATGAATCCTAAATCAGCAATATCTTCATGTTCACTTGCGGACAAGGAACCCGGCGTATATACTGACAGAGCATTTCCACCCCAGCGTGATGCCTCGATGTGATCTCCAAGATATTGGCGACATTGCGAAGTGACAGCCACAGGTTCAGCCTCCCAGTTAGCATCTGGCATTCCATAACAGCCAAACTCGTCTCCCTTGTCGAGTCTTTCAAGACCAATCGTAGCCAGCCATCCATCCGATTTCCATGTTGCCTCTTCCGCAAGCACAGGAGAGTATGTCGCAGAAAACAACAACAACAATACAAGAAAGCGCACATTTAATTCTCAAGTGCACCATGCTTTGAGACTTGTCATTCAATTTAGGGATAAGTATCAAAGGGTAAACATCACCTAAAATGTTCAATGGAAGATGTTATTCAAGCATGGTTGCGTTTGGAAAAACATTGGAAAATCGAACCCTCTGGCAAAAAAATTGGGAAATACAGAAGCTATGGTTTTCTAAGATACACGGTCGGTTCACTTCTAAAAATCGTAACTCGAATTAAAACCACTGGACGTCAAAACATCCCGAAATCTTCTCCATTTGTTATTGCCGGTAATCACTTATCTCACGTTGACCCGATTGTGATTATTATCACATCTGGCAAAAAAATACATTATCTCGCAAAAGACGGTCACTTTCAGAATTTTTTCTTACGGCATTTTATGAGACTTGTTGGACAGATTGAAACAAATCGAGACACAGGAGGGAAACAAGCCCTATCCATGGCTGCGGATGTGATTGCTAACAACAAAATCCTCGGAATTTTTCCTGAGGGAACAAGATCAAAATCTCAAGAGCCTCCCTATCTATCAGAAGGCAAAACAGGCGTTGCAAGGCTCGCTGCATCTTTCCCCGACATGCCAATACTTCCCGTAGCGCACTGGGGAACAAGAGAAATGATGATTCCAAAAAAACACAAATG
This sequence comes from Methanobacteriota archaeon, assembly GCA_002727485.1. The sequence goes on from PBXE01000033.1 coordinate 53,313, forward strand.
GCCTCGATTTTGGCGGAAAGCTGGAATCGCCTACGGAGAACCCGTAACTTGGCATCAGTGGTTAGGTGAGCAACCAGAACTGCAACAAGTGAAATCGATTGAGGTAAGTAATGAAGACGAGGTAAATGACCTGTGTTCAAAACTCTATAGAAAATTCACTGATGACTTGATGCAAAGATTAGGACTCCTGGGCGCGCCGTAACAAGGCTCAAGGGCTTCATTCTATCTGGGCAGGTCATGGAGCCGTATCTCAGTTTGATGAGACTGATTCTAGAAGAAGGAGAAGCGAAGGGAGACCGAACCGGAACCGGGACACTCAGCGTTTTTGGCCATCAAATGCGATTTAATTTGCAGGAAGGTTTCCCAATGGTAACGACCAAAAAACTACACTTAAAATCGATTATTTACGAATTATTGTGGTTCATTCGAGGAGATACGAATGTGAAATATCTTCAAGACAATGGTGTTAGAATTTGGAATGAATGGGCAGACGAAAACGGCGACCTTGGCCCTGTTTATGGCCGACAGTGGCGGCATTGGGAGACCAAAAATGGTCAGATCATCGACCAACTGAATGAGGCAATTTCAACGATTAAATCAAACCCAAACAGTCGTAGAATCATTGTGAGTGCATGGAATGTTGGGGAATTAAAAGAAATGGCACTGATGCCATGTCATGCCTTTTTCCAATTTCATGTGTCGAATGGAAAACTCAATTGCCAATTATATCAACGGTCTGCGGATGTATTCTTAGGAGTACCATTTAACATCGCTTCTTATGCATTACTCACCCACATGGTTGCTCAAGTATGTGATCTCAAACCAGGAGTTTTCGTTCATACCTTAGGTGATGCTCATCTTTACAATAATCACTTGGAACAGGCTCGTTTGCAAATTAGCAGAGAACCACTTCCATTGCCATCATTGAAAGTCAACCCTGAAATCAAGAATATCGACGATTTTTCTTATGATG
>PBXE01000017.1 GCA_002727485.1 Methanobacteriota archaeon
ATCTCCCGGCCATGGCATTCCCTCATCAAGGTCACATGGAGGAAGCATTGTCTCTACGCTATCGGAATCAGCTAATTCAGTATTCATTCCAATTACAGAAAAGAGGACCAAGATAAATCCAATAAATCCTGCAGCAATACGAAAATATTTTTCCATTTGAATCACTCAAAGTTCATCCCATTCTTTCCAAGCACTACTATCAGTTTGCTTTTTCTTTACTGCTTGTTTTTCTTTTTTGTCTATAATCGATTGCTTTGAGGAATTTGTAATAATTTGTTTTTCATCTCCAGAATCCCAAAAAGCGATGACATTGGAATTGTCTTTCTTTTCTTTTTCTTCATTCAATTCTATTTTTTGATTAAAATCAGCAAATGGATCACTCACCCTGTTTTGAGCTTCTTCGACATCACCTCGCATTAATGCAAAAACTTGCTCAGTAGTGAGAAGAGTTCCATTTTCAACCCCTTCCTTACCGTCAATGAATTCCTCAGAATCAGAAATACCGGTATCAGCAAATGGGTTATCAATGACCTCCTCAGGTTTATTTTCCATTCTTTGAATGGTTTGAGGAGTTAAATCTGTTAGTGGAATTATTTGGCCATTTGCATTTACCATCATCACATTTGATTTTCCTTTATTGGAAAAATAAAGAATCATAGCAACTGGAAGAAGTATCAGTCCAAAGCAACATAGTCCACCAGCAGCAATTAAACCAGTTTCTCCAAAAACAGTCCACTGTGCTTTGGTAACATCTACTAGCCAAATAGTAGAATTATCGCAATCAATATCACTAGAACACTCCATAGATAGAACATATTCTCCTTTTTCTGTAACATCCCATTCCTCAACAAAGTAATATTCTTGTCCCGAAGAATCCATTGGTTGCCAGTCAGTTGCACAGGAAGTAGTATCAATAGAATCACTACTAGGAGAAGAACCAATCATCTTTTTCAAAGTCATTTCACCATATTCTTCGTCGTCAAGTCCAACAGCAATGTGACAACCGACATTTAATTCACCTATTTCTGAATTCTCTCCAGTGACTTTTATTTCACTCATATTTCTCGGATTAAATGCATTATCGATGGCATCTGTTTGGCTAAAAAGCATTATTGCGCTGATGAAAATACAAATCAGACCAAATATCCCAATGCGCATTGCCCACGGATTTGACTGACTGGATGCGCTCGCCATGATTATTCGTCAACATCTTCCCAAATCAATCCTTGCACTAAATCATGCGAGTCCTAGTTCTGCTAATTTTTCAGGCAGGTATGTTTCAGTAACGAAATCAAGACCATATTTTGCCAGAGATTGTTGCTCAGCTTTCTTGCCTAATTCTAACATCATATTTATCTGGTCTTGCCACCAACTATCGGCGAATCTAGGGTCTGATAGTTCGGCATTGAGTGCTTCAATATCTTTCTTAGAAAGGTCATCACTAGGTAAGTCATAGGCTACAATATCATCTGCAGTAATTCCTAGATAAGTCGCACTAGGAGTTGCTAAATATTCTGAAATATGAGCGGTTTTAATTGCACCGTATGCGATTGAAGCAAAGATTCTGAAAGACCACGGATCACCGTCTAAAAATACAACAACTGGTAAATCCCATTCTTCGCTCATACGTTTGATAATTCTACGTGTAGATCTTGCAGGTTGGCCCTTTAGATGTAGTAAACCGCAACGGAAATCTTCATCAAACCCATTTTCAATCAATCTATCGAACATACCACCAGTTTCAATTGCCATTATGAAATCGATATCATTTTCTAATAATTCGATTTTTTCAGCCTCAACGTTGTAAGGAACACCATACCCAGAGTCTCCAACATCATCTCTAGCATTAATTCTCATCCACTCTCCTCTACGATTTCTTTCTCGGAGTGTTAAATTTCCAATCATTCTAGCACCATCTTCTTCAGGTCTAAGTTTGAAATCTTCTCTTAGACATTTTGTCACAATTTCCAAATCCTCAGCGAGATTATTTGATTCATTTTGACTTCCAAATTTGCCTAAACCCCAACTTTCTGAAATGTAGTACATCTCTCTGAGAGTTGAAGATTTTCCAGCATCAATCATCTCTTCTATGAATTCAATAACATATAGTGCTCGAAGCAATTGTTTTGCTGAACCAAGGCTGGTTGCATCTCTTATCGACTTCTTTTTTCCGTACTTGTAGACTCCTAATTTCTGATCAAATCCGATATTATTCTTTGTTCTAACTGGAAGAGTCATTGTTGGAGCCTCACCCTTGATTATCTTATCATACATCTCGGTTACTACATGATGCATTGCTTCTTTGGTTTCACCAGCACTAAATCGTTGAACCATTACTGCCCACCTCCAAATAGAGTGCTTTGCCCACTGGGGGGCTTAACTTTTGGTTCACCAAGTGATGCAATTATTTCGTCCAAGTCAATTTCAGGAGCGTCGATGCTTTCAGAATCATCTTCCTGTATTACATTATTTTCCTCTGAACCTGAATCTTTGATTGACATTTCTTTCAATACCTGTTCTTGTTTTCGTATTTCTTCTAGGTATTTTTCATCCATCTTCATGGCGCCGATGACTTCTTGTGAGCCTCTGTAAAAGATATCGGTATCAACCCAGTCTCCTTTCTCAAGCCCCTCTAAACTATACTTGATTACAAATTTCTGTCCCGGTTGCAGAGTATCTAACTTCCAAGCCCAAACGCCCATTGCTTCTTTTCTTCCGCCAGTTTCATTTCCGATTATCTTAGCACCTGCCTTTTCAGGCCAAGTAGCAAGAATTGTATACGCTCTTGAGCGAGAAGTGTAATTGTAAATTGTTATTTCAACATCGGTTTGTTTTGTTTCCTTATTCCAAGTCGTACTTGTTTCACTAATCACAGCAGACATAATTTGGGTAATAGAGCCAGCAAGATCTGGAATAGGTTTGTCTAAAATTTCTGCTGATTTAGCAGCGATTGCTGGTAGTATATCATTAATCAATTCAAATTTTTCTTGAGTCTTAGCCATTTTTTTCTTTTTCTCAAGGTGCTTTCTTAATCCACGCCCCATCTCCAACATTGCTTTTCGAGCCTCTTCTATTACCTCTTCATTTTCAGCTAGGGCTTCCTTTGCTTCTGAAGTAAATTGAACATTAGTACTTGCTAGATGTACTAAGATTGCCGCAGGTCCCTTTGGTAATCCTTTAGCACCTGGTTGCTCTAAACCGTATTGTCTCCAGTCAACACTTTCAATGGCCTTTGTTAGAAGACATCCTCCTTGTTGGTACATTAAAGGAACTCTATTCGCAAACCTAAGTACTTCTACCGGTTTATCCGCTGCCATCGAACCACCGAAGATAAGCCCTACTTCTACTTGGTACGGGTTTCCTTGAGAAACATTAGGTGCTCTTGTCATAGTGGTTACAAACCTAGAATCAATAGTTTTCGAAAGACCCTTTTTGATTAACATCTCCTCAATTGGAGACAGACAATTTGTAGGGGGGTTAAGCATTTTTACAGGCTTACCGTTAAACATTCGTTCCCCTTGAAATGCTTCAAGTAAAGCACGAATATCATCAGGCTTCATTAGTTTGGGTTTAGTACTGACCTCAAGTTCTGCAGCGGCACACAATTCTTTTGCAGCACGATTAGAGACGCCGGAAAAATTCATTCGTAAGAAGACAGAAAGTCTTGAATCCTTAGATTCAGATAACATTCTCTGTAATTGTCCAAGTTCTATTCCGTGTGGATGTGGCTTAATGGAATCTACCTTTCGCGGAAGCCTTTCAGTTACTCTTGGCCAATGATGAATCTCCCCATCAGGATCTGTAAAAGTGATTTCAGCATGAGGATTTACGATACTTGTCATCCTTAGATACTGCCATACACTCTGTCTTCCCTTCTGATATTTGGCTTTTAATTGAGTAGTAACTTCAAGTCCATGCTGTTTCATTGAACCATCATCTAAGAACCAGCCTTCTCTGCCTTGATTACTTTTTACAGCCTTATTTTTTCTAGTATCTAGGCCAATATCAACAACTGCAGCGGTTGATTCTGTGGCTATCTTTGATCTAACATGAGTTGGTTTACCAGTCGTAAGTTGACTGTACATAACAACTCCAGTTATTCCGATACCCTGTTGTCCTCTAGATTGTCTAATTGCATGAAATCTAGAGCCGAATAGAAGTTGCCCGAAAACCTTCTCGATACTTTTTTGCGGAATTCCTGGACCATTATCCTCTACTTTTAGTTGAACTATATCCTTCTTATTGTCTAATTTTTCAATCTTGACCTTTATTTCAGGTAAAATTCTTGCTTCTTCGCAAGCATCTAATGCATTATCAACTGCTTCTTTAACTGCAGTGATTAGTGAACGGGATAAGGAATCGAAGCCGAGAAAATGTTTATTTTTTTCAAAGAATTCTGATATTGCAACTTGTTTTTGATTTGATGCGAGTTTCTGTGCTATTCCAGCCATATTTAGACCTCCACATTGGTCCTCCTCCGTCCCAATGACGTCGGGCCACTAGTGTTATTGTTAATCGAATATCGACGGTTTTTAATCCTAATACCGTGTTACAGTTACAGGAGCCATTTTTGCGGTGTTAATTATTTTCGTAAGATTGTATTTTTCTAGATATTGAAGTACTTCTAATAACTAGCCAAAAGGTGAGAATTATAGAAATGACAATACTGATAACATAACTAATTCCTTTGTCCTGAGTTTCGATTGCTCCTGCTATGATTCGTGTTTGAGAGCCCCACCATGCATACATTATTGAGGGCACTATCATAGCAAAATTTCCTATTAAATAATCTCTTAATCTTATATCTGTGGCGCCAAATGCGTAATTTAGTACTCCATACGGAATCACTAGACTTACCCTTGATAATGCTACAGTTCTCCATTTGTCGGCAATTATTGCTTTTTCTAATCCTTTTAATTTAGGGTTTTTATTCAGTAATTTTTTTGCATATGGGTTTAACCATTTCTTGCCTAAAAGGAACGGAATAATCGCTGCAATCATGCCACCTATCCATGCAATTAGTAATCCAAATGTGAAGCCGAAGAGAATACCGGACAGGTATTTGTGGAAGCTTGCGGGAATAACTAAAATTCCAAAAATAATGTACAAACCAATAAAGGCAATCTGGCCCTTAAATCCTGAATCGCTAAACCAAGAAATCTGCTGAATAACTTGGTCGATAATTAATTGAGTTAGGGTCATTGATAGAATTATTCCGACTATAACAAATGCTGCACCGGATGATATAATTCTTAATTTCATACTCATCATTGAAACAAATCATCTCTCCAAGAAACTATTTCTCCTAAAAATGCTGAAGCGGCTACAGTTAGTGGACTTGCAAGATATAATTTACCAGGCCCTGAACGGCCTTGGAAATTACGATTTATAGCTGAAACTGTAACTTGTTCGGGAGTAATTGAAACTCCGGGGCCTGCTCCAATACAAGCACCACAACCAGGATCGATTAACTTAACTCCCACTTTCAAAAATAGATCATGCCAACCTTTCCTTACTGCTAAATCCTTTACTAATCCACTGCCATATTGGATGTAAAAATCGACGTCTTGTTTGACTTTCAATCCTGCAGCATCTGCAGCAGCACACACCGTGGCATAATATGCGACATCGTCTTCTTTCCCAGCAGTACAAGATCCACCATAAGCGATATCGATTTTAACGCTACCAATTTCTGAAATATTTGCTCCATTAGTCGGGTCTGATGGTATCCCTTCATCTGGATTACCAGGATGAGCTACCATTGGGACAATTTTTGATAAATCAATATCATGGACGCCTCCATGATATACTGCACCTTCATCAGGAATAACTGATAATTTAATCATTTCATCCTTGTTTAGGGATTGAGCATTTTCCATCCATTGGTATAGCAATTCATCCGGTTCGCAGATACCGGTTCTACCACTACATTCAGTTGCCATATTACATAGAGTGGCTCTTTCATCAATAGATAGAGATTCTAATCCAGGTCCACCAAATTCCATTGAGCGATTCAAAGTCAATTCTTCTCTAGCGTGATCTGCTAAAATGTATAGTATGACATCTTTAGCAGTACATCCTTTGTTTAGAGTACCAACTAAATTGAATCTAATTGATTCAGGAACTTTAACAAATGTAAAACCTGAATAAATTAGGCTAGCATATTCAGTAGCACCAACTCCATAGGTTAGTGCATTAGAAGCCCCCCCCATGCAGGTGTGTGAATCAGTTGCTTGAATGAAATCGCCAATCTCAATGAATTCCTCTCTCGCCACTTGATGGCATATACCTGGAGAAACCCCGTCTTTAGCCGAATAATCTCTAACATTCGTATGTTTTTGGAATTCGACTTGTAAATCTCTCAAGGTCTGTACTTTATCCATGTGAGGTACAAATTTTGGGTTGTGATTTGCATACAATAAATGGTCTTCGAAAACTGCAAATTTACTTGGGTTGGGAAGAGAATAATCTGGCCCGTATTCTTCACTTAAGAAGGTGTGAACTTGAGCAGTTGTAAATTCATGGCTGTAACCACCTTGAACCTGTGCAATCACTGGGTCGTGTGGCTTTACACATTGTCCTTCCTTTTGGCCAACCAAATTTCGAGCAATGATTTTTTCAGCCATAGTCATAGGGCCTACAGGTGTTTCCAATGGTTTTAGGTTAATTTGATTATTTTTCAGTTTTTCAGCGAAAGGAAATAATCCGCCATTTTCGATAATTAATTTGGTTACATCATCATATTTACTAGTGAATTCTTCTAAATTTATTTCTTCACCATCCTGAAGTCTTTCAAGCATAGAATAATCACCCATCAATTGTCCTAAATTGATATTATTTCTTTCATGTATTGGTGCGAATGATGAAGCAATTACGATATTTATTCCAGCCCATCTTTCACATTGAGCGGCAGTTTCTCTACTTGAGCCAGTGCCCTTTCTTTGACCTGAAACAATTACTTCGAAATTACCATCAATTAGAGCATTTTCATTGAAAACCCTTAACCCATTATGCTTTAGTCCGGCATAAGCATTTTTTGCAATTTCAGAGGGTTCATGGTCAAAGCAAACCCATGCAGGTGTCATAACATCGGTGTTGATATCATCGAGTAAATCACTAGGTTTCAAATCCTTCATATTCAGATTTAATCCTTCATAAAGTTGTTTTTTAATTAAATCTAAATCTTTGGTTAAAAATAGAACGCGCTTGTCTTCGGCTAGCGCGATTTTTTGTGGGGGCCAATTTTCGCGCATAGCACTCAGTATCCGGCAGAATGCTTCCATGTATAACGGTTATTCCAAATACTATAAATAAAAAAAATTAAATGTAAAAATATTGAGATGTCATGTTATCTAATCTTGTGCAAAACATTCATATAACCTAGTCTAAGGGGTTAAGAGTGTTGCCCTAAATGGGTAATTGTAGAGGTGAAAATATGGATGATCAACAACAAGTAGAAGACATAGTAAAATGTAGCGATTGTGGAAGTAGAAATTTAACTCGTGACGAGACACGTGGCGAAGTTGTTTGTGACGACTGTGGGTTGGTGTTAGAAGACAATGTCATCGATCAAGGTGCAGAATGGAGAGTATTCTCTCCTGAGCAAGGAGATCAAAGGGCTAGAACTGGAGCACCAATGACGGTTATGCTCCACGACAAAGGATTGTCTACTGACATTGACTGGCAAAACAAAGATTATTCCGGAAAGACAATCAATTCTAGATATAGATCTCAATTTTACAGAATGAGGAAGTGGCAGAAGAGAAGTCGTGTTTCTAATGCAACAGAAAGAAACCTTGCTATGGCACTAGCTGAATTAGACAGAATGGCTAGCCGTTTGGAATTACCAAAGTCAGTTCGTGAGGCAGCAGCGGTCAATTACAAGAAAGCCGTCGACAAGCGTCTGATTAGAGGTCGTTCTATCGAGGGAGTTGCTGCTGCATCTCTTTATGCTGCTTGTAGGCAGTGTGGTGTACCAAGGACTCTTGATGAAATTGGACAAGCATCCCGTACTGGAAGAAAAGAGATTGGAAGAACCTACAGATTCATGGTTAGAGAATTGAAAATGAAAATCATGCCAACAGGTCCAGAAGATTATATCTCTAGATTCTGTTCAGGACTAGGATTAGATGCTGAAGTTGAGGCAAAGGCGTATGAATTGATCAAAGCTGCTCAAGAAAAGGAACTTACCAGTGGAAGAGGTCCAACAGGTATTGCAGCATCAATCATTTACATCGCATCCGTTCTTTGTGGCAAGCGTAGAACTCAAAGAGAAGTAGCCGAAGTTGCTGGAGTAACCGAAGTAACTATTCGTAATAGATACAAGGAATTAATTCAAAATTTGAATATTGAACTTGATATTTGAGCCGTTTATTTTCCAAATAAGCGTAAGGTGTTTAACCCATGGGCAAGAGTCGAAATAGACTTTCTCAAATAACGTTTGAGAATGTTGCAACTTTGTTGGTTGAGGCATTAGAAAGAGGAACTCAATCTTGGCCATTACCTTCTCCGCCTATTACTGATAGTGATTTTCCACCGATTCACCCTCTATCTCCTCAAGAAATAATAGAGAAAGGTCTTGGATTATTGCATGCAGATAAAGGAATGTTTGAATCTAAGTTAAATACAATTGTAGATTTGATAGTTCCACATAGGATGAATTTGACAGACGATCCATTTGAAGTACATCAAAAATGGCTGGAAAAAAGAGTCGATACTGTTTCAGAAAGAATGGTATTTCTTATCGCTACTGAATGGCTTGCTCAATCATTAGATCCAATCTCTCCCAATACTGATAGGTGGTGGGTTAGTTTATGCCTAATTGACGGAATGTCTACAGTACCTCGAGGTCAATCGGTTCATCAAGGATATCATTTACTGGAATCAATCGCTTTAGCTGAAAGACCTGGTACTTGGCATACCCAACCAGAATCAGGTCCACAAAATATTGATTGGAACCCTCATGCAAAAGTCCCTAGGATTACCAGTGTAGTAGCTCATGAGGAAGGGATTAAAGCAGCATTATGGCTATTAGAAAGATTGGAGAATAGTGGAGAAGAACGACGTAATCTGCTCATAGAGTGGGTTAGATTACTTCTCGAAAGACCCGGATTAATTGAATCATTAAATCTACCAGATATACTTATGAGAAGAGCATTGGATAAATCTCCCAGTGTAGCAGTAAAGATTACGCTTTGTTTAGCAAAATTAACTGATTATAACCGAGACCTAGGGTTGAAATTAAGTCAGAGACTCATTGAGAGAGATGAAGTAGAGATTCGAAGAGCAATGGCGGATGTGTTGACTAGATTATTCCGTAGACTTTCTGTCGATGCTTTACCATTTTTTGAAAAGATGTTGCTAGATGATGATGAAGTTGTTTTAGCCGCTGTTAGTTCTACGGTCGGTGACTTAAAGTTCTTTGATACTGAATTGTGGGCCCAAAAAATGCTCGAGTTAAGTCAGCATAATCTGCCTTTAGTTAGAAGAAATTTAGTACAAGGCTTGAGAGATTATATTGAAATGTTTCCGGAAGACGAAAAAAACATTCTGCCAATTTTATGGAGCGATGGCGATGAAGTTGTTAGAACTAGAATGCGAGAGTTATTGATACGCATGGAAGAGGTTTCTTCAGACCATTTTGCAGGTCGTATCACCGATTTAAAAAATAAAGATTGTTCACTGGAAGAATTATGGGATAATCTAAAACTTAGGCGACCGGAAAGAGCAGAAATCTGGATNAAATGGCTNTCCGAGGGAGGAGAAATTCCNGAAAATGCTGANGTAAAAATCCATAAAAGTTCTATGCAAGCTCCAGATGAATTACCTAATATTGATGAGGCACTCGAGACACTAGACCAAGAATTAGGCTTCCTTGATTAGTTATTCTTGCTCTCTAATCAAATCTTCCTTCAGTGGACCACTTATTACCATCCACACATAGATTGAGTTTAATATCGATAAACTGCCAACTAACAAAATNATCATGCCAGTAGTTTCAGGAAAATATTTGTCAAAATTCATTTTATTCATTATTATGACAAATAGATAGCAACCAATTCCAAAGATTATCACATAAAACCAACTTTTTTCAGGTTCTTTCAATAATCCGATAGTTGGAATTAACCCTTTTCGTTTGAATGTGAATCTAAACCAGGAAATGTAGATCGATACTAATCCAATTAATCCGATAACTCCTCTACTAAAGGACCGTGAATCCCATGGGCCAGCAGGAGTAAAATCTAGAAATGTTTGAATTACACAGATTGTACCGAACGCTGCCAATAGTCGCCACTCTGGCACTTCGCCCATAGTTACACATGAAATTGGGTTATCCTTGAAAGTATGTGCCTGTTAGCACGAATAATGGCGGTAGTTGAAGACGCGTTGATTGTTGCAGGTGGTTTGGGAACTCGCATGTACCCAGTTAGTGCTTTTTTATCCAAGGAATCTTTGCCACTAGTAGATATTCCAGTATTAATTCATTTAGCACAAGAGGCAAAGGCGGCTGGAGTAAAAAGAATTCATATTATAACCTCGCCAAACAAAGACTTATCACCACTTCTCAGAGATNTCTCTCATTTGCATTCCAATAGACCAGAACTTGATGAAAACTTATTTTTATCTTTTTCAAATATTGAAGTTAGGGTGCATATTCAAGAACAACANNTAGGACTCGGAGATGCGATTTCTTGTGCTTTAGATGAAATTACAGGGCCTTTTTTAGTATTGCTTGGTGACAATGTAATAACCGATAGCCATTCATCATCGAAAGAATATATTCCTTCGAATGCAAGCAAATTATTGGTTGAGTGTTATGAACAGAATAATCTTCCATGTGGGGCTATTTTACCAGTTAAAGATGAAGATTTATCCAGTTATGGCGTGGTTGAACTTGATGGAGATATGATCAAGAACGTAGTAGAAAAACCTCAATTGGATCTAGCACCGTCAAATTTTGTTCTATGTGGCAGATATCTTTTCACTCCTGATTCTAAACAATTACTAAATGAAATTTATACTGTTGAAAAATATGGGGAATTACAATCAATTGAATTACAGAAACATTGGATGAAAGGTGATGGCTTTATTGGNGTTAAGTTAGATGGNTTTAGTTGGTATGATTCGGGAAACCCTTACTCTTGGTTACTAGCCCAAGTAGATCATGCACTGCAAAGAGCAGATATTTCACNACAATTTTCCGATTGGCTAAAATCAAGAATCGAAAATTAGCGTTGACCGGGTTTCCAAAATGAAAGAGGAATAGGAGTAATTCCTTGCGCACATCTNAATGCAAGGTGGTCTGCTCTTTCATTCCAACGATGTCCTCGATGAGCCTTNACGTGTTCCCAATTAATTTCCCTCAAAGATGAAACCTCTTTCCACAATTTTTGTAAAGATTCGACTATTTTTTTATTAGCCTTGGGATTCCATTTTCCAGTTGCAAGATTTCCTGCGTATAANGAATCGGTTCTAATTATTGCAGGCGTATCACTACCCTCAATCAATAACCATCTCAATGCTTCAGCGAAGCCAGATAACTCAGCAGTATTATTCGAACCCACTTCTGCACCNAGAAAATTCTCATCAGTTGGTGAGGTTATCACAGTTCCAAATATTTCTTCAACTATCTCNCCATTTCCTTTGCCTAATCCGTTATCTCCGGATACAACNACTAAACCCCAAGCAGCGGGAGTATTTTGATCAACATTCTGATTTTCTAAGCATGAACCGTCAACATAGATACTTATCATTTCAGAACGATTCAATATACTCACTCGCCAATTTCAGCTTTATACTGGCTTGCATCCATCAATGAATTGATCCCATCTGGATTATCCAATTTCATCTTAACAATCCATCCATCTTCGTAAGGACTAGAATTCATTAATTCAGGAGCATCGTCTAACTCTTCATTGACTTCGGTAATTTCTCCAGCCAAAGGGGCAAAAATAGGAGATGCAGATTTTACAGATTCAACAATTGCAAATTCATCCATGTCACCCATTGTCATGCCAACTTCTGGAAGTTCAATATANACGATATCTGTCAAGGCATTTTGAGCATGGTCGGTAATTCCAATTATCACTTGGTCTCCATCGACTTTAATCCATTCGTGCTCTTTTGTGTAATATAGTCCTTCAGGAACCTCACTCATATCATCATCTCCTATACTACCGTACAGAAGGTAATTCATCAATGTTCGTAATCATGAACAATTTATTCTTGTTCTAATTCTTTTTCTAAAACTTGGGATTCAAGTTTTGCCCATGCACTACCAACTGCGGAATGAACTTCAATTTCATGAATTTCATTCTTTATTCTCTCTATCATTTCATCTTCAGTTTCATTGGGATAAATTTTTTTCAAAAAATTATATTNCCGTCCTAATGAATATGCAATAAGAATAGAAATTATCGCTAGAATCAAAAATATATGGCCTATTCCGATTTTAGTTATCTCCATCCTTCCTTCAAGTAAACCAAAACCACAGGCTAGAATTAAACCAAAGCCTGTACTGTAGAGTATTCTAGAAGCGGCCTTGGAGGGGTCGTTCATATTTCTTCCATCCTAAATCAGTAAGTCTCTCTCATTAATTTATGGATTTTGTAAGGAAGTAAAGCACGATTGACCGGAGTTACTTCAAGTATTCTACCATCATCTCTTCTGCGAATATCTTGCAAAAGCGGGTGACGACTTTTCTTGTGAAGNGTTAGTAAGGTTGGCTTATCAACCTGCANGGCACTNCTAACACAATTAACAAATTCTTCACTTTCAACAGAGAANTTACCGATTTCATCGATAACTAAAACCTCACATTCTTCTTTGGCAAAATTTATTGCAGGAATAGCAACTTCTTCAAGCGCTTTAAGATCAAGACCATAACCCAATACTCTCAAACGGGAATCGAATGTCTTGTGAGCGATTACCCCCTCTTCTTCGGTAATAATATTNATCACTTTGTAACCAAGTCTTTCACCATTCTCTAAAATGGGTTCAGTCCTAAGGCCTCCAACAATCGGTTTACCGGTAGGGTTNCCTCTGACATTTATCTCACGGGTTCTTTCTTCGACTAACATTTCGAGGACTTTTTCCATCACNGCAGATTTACCACTTCTNGGTAATCCGGTAATCCCTATCTTTGGATGAATTCCCATAATAATCAATCTCGAGCCTACGCAGTAGCCAGTGGCTTATCAGTAATAAACAATCGTGTTAACTCTTTACATAATTTACATTATGTTAACTGGACAAAAACGCCACAAAAAGTATTATTTCTAGAAAATTTTTACCGGAACAAGGTAATTCTAAGAAATCGAAAGTAGTGATTCACCCTTCTTATATTGTATCCAAGTTTCTTCGACCCATTCGAATAATTCTGACAGAACTTTATCATCTACATCTGCTAATTTTGCTAATGATTTCAGAATCTTTAATTCTTTTTTATCATAACTCCCATCAACAGCAGCCACTAGAGCACCGTCTCGTAAAGCTATTTTCAGAACTTGCTTAGAAAGAGGACTAACCACCTCTTCAAAATTCGATGGATTGGACAGCATATTTCTGATATCAACTCTCATTTCAGGATGGAGCATAGAAACTCCCATTAACGATTCAATAATTACTAATTCTTCCTGAACTAATTCCCCATCAATAGAAGCGATTATTACCATGAGTTCAGCATGAGCCTTACGCTCTTCAAGAGATAATTGATTGGCAGGATTTGGGAACAAAGACTTCACTCCGAGAGGTCATTAAGTATATCATAACCACTCTGCATCCAAGCATAGCCTTCTACAGTCCACTTTAACAAACGGGATAAGGACTCTTCGGATAACCCTAGGTGAGAGATTATTTCTTTCAATACTTCACGTTCATCATCATCCACTTCTCCATCAGCTGCTGCCATCAAGACAGCATCTCTTAATGCAAGTCTACCAGCTTCTTCACTGAGACCTGCAAGGCACTCATCTAAAGGTGGTGGAGTTTTTAGCGCTTCTCTAATCATTGCTCTCTGGTTAGGTGATAAAAGAGCGGTACCTAGGCGCTGTTCAAACATGGCCATTTCATCCACTGTTAATTCATTATCAACTCTGGTCATGAATGCTAGAAGTCTTGCATAAGAAAATCTCTCTTCTCGGGATAGCTTATGAATAGTATCGGGCAGCATGAAGGTGCCTATAATTCATCACCAATGAACTTCACGCTTGAAAAGAATGGAAAATTGCTTAATTTGAGGTAAAACTTTCTTACCAAATTATTCCTCGCTATCTTCTGTATAGCCAAAAACAAACCATCTCATCGCAGCCCAGGTTACAACTCCCCAGATACACATGTTAATCAAAAAGATTAGTCTAATTGGTAAATCTAAGATGATTAGCAATGAATCATAACTCAAAGTTGAGGCGACTAAACCAAAAGAGTAAACAGAAATCGCTCTTATCAAGGTTTGTCGTATATCTCTTCTGCCATCAAATGTAAACCATCTGTGAACGAAGTGGGCGATTGAACTAGAAAAAACCCAAGACATAGCCCAAACAAAAGTCTCTCCAAAGATTTCAACGATCGGAGTAATTCTAAAAAGTTCCCAAGAAAGCCAAAAAATAAGGGTATTAAACCCCCCAGCGGTAGCNAATCTTTGTAATGTACCTCTAGGAAAAACCTCTTCTAACTTTTTNTGGNCTATATTTTCACCACCAAATCAATCGTCTAATGTTTCAACATCACTTGACTTTCCAGTCAAAATTTTTCGCAACCCAAGGTTATCTTTCTGTATCGCTTCCAGCAATTCATATTTACATCCAAGACTTTCTGCAAGTACTCCAAGGGCTTGAGAATCCTTTGGTAAGCACTTTCCACCAAATCCTCGATTTAATCCAAAAATTGGGTCAAGGTGTGATTCGCCTATAGGTTGAGCTTGTGGCGCAATTATCATTTCTCTAATTTTATACCAATCAACCCCTAACTGCTGACATATATCATACATCTGATTTGCAAAAATTACTTTTATTGCATAGAATGTATTTTTTGTATACTTAACAAGTTCAGCCTCTGTAGGGGATACATGAAATAGATTCTCAGTTCTTATTACCCCAGCTTCCTTGTGTTGTCTAAAAACAGTATCAGCAACTTCTTTATGATGAGTTCCACATACTAACAAATCTTGATTAGCAAAATCTTCTAATCGGCGCCTTTCTACNAGAAATTCAGGAGAATAAGCGATTNTTANTTTTGGGTATTTTTCATGAAATAATTGTGTTGTTCCAGGAACNACTGTACTCTTAATTACTGCAGTAAATCCATCCGGTAAAGAGTCTAGAACTTCTTCTACTATTCTTGTATCGCATGCTCCAGTTTCAGGATGTGGGGGNGTTGGAACGGCGATATATGCAAAATCAACATTATCAGTCACGATTGAAAGATCAGTTCCTCTAGATGGATCATGAACAAATAACTCATGAGCATCAGAAAAGCAATGCTCAATTGCNCCACCAACCATTCCAGCGCCNATTATTCCGACTTTCATATTATGGTGCAGAAAGCCTNAATGTATTGTGGTTTCTATTATTNATCGAAAGGCTCAGGGTTTAACTTACCCTCTTTNGCCATNATTCCTGCTTGGAGTAAAGATTCNGGAGTTCCACAATCGACCCATGTTTCTTCTCCTANATTCAACATTTTTACAGAGCCTTCTTTGACATATATTCGATTGATATCCGTTATTGATAAATCCTCAATTCCCTTACCTATGCACTGATCTAAAAATTGCCAAAAACGTTCATCAAAAAGATAAATTCCTCCAATAGCCAAATTTGAGGGAGGATTTTTTGGTTTTTCAACNATATCAATTAGTTCTTGTTTATCATTTAATTTTGCAACTCCAAATGCTTGTGGGCTATCCTCTCTTCTAGCGAGTAAAACACAACCAGGATTTTTTTCTGCCAATCGGAAATCTTCGACATAGTTNTTCAACTCTAGGGTAGTAATATTATCAGAAAAATAGATCATCAATCGNCAATCTTCATTATGAGGCCTAGCTATTGAAAGAGCATTAGCAATTCCTTCTGGTTTTTCCTCGAGAACATAATGAATTCTTTCTCCTGGCAGGCCAGATCCTATATGTTTAGCAATTTGGCCTATGAACTGATTTGATATAATCGTGATATCCTTNATTCCTGCTCTTCTAATNGTTCCTAAGGCATAATCAATAACAGGTCTATTATACAACGGTAACAGAGTCTTTTGCGTATATTTTGTGAAAGGATATAGGCGGCTCCCATGACCACCAGCAACTAGAATTGCCTTTACCTTCATATTACATCCCAGCCTAAACCTCTATTTGTCCCTTCCTTATGATTAATCTTTATCTTTGTATAGTTCTTTTATNGCTCCATCTTTTGCATTTTTTTCAAACCAATCAGTTTTTACTAAGTCGCCCAACCTTTCAACACCCGCTTCAATTAAGTCGGTATCTTTTGNTTCAGAATCTTTCCATCTCTGTTCAGACATTTTTGCATATTTCTCGTCAGCTTCACGAATTAGAGACTCTCCAGCAGTTATCTCTTCAGTGATGTCTTGGTAGTCATTATTTGACATTGCATCAATACGCTGATTTTTTTTATCTAAAGGAGAAAGTAAGACTCCACTTGTAGGCCCCTTTTCATCAAANCCNCTAGATCTTCTATGTTTTTTATTGGTAAATGAGGCCTCAATATTTTCAAATTCTCCCTTTTTATACATGGAGATTGTNTTGTTTAGTTCATCATAATTGTCATCAATATCAATTTCAAATAACCTTGCAAAATCAACAATCTGTTGTTTTTTTATCTTGTTAGTGACTGAATAATTGATTCCAAAAATTATCAAATATACTAAAATTATAATTGAATTATAGGCTAGATTAGGTGATAGAAAAATTATCGTAATTGTTACAAAAATAGTTAACAATAAACTAGAACTTATCAAATAAAGATTCAGTTTTGTAATTCGATTGATAAATAAATCATAATCAGAATTAGTTTCCATATTCTCATCCTTTATTTATTAGCGAATTTAGCGTGTCAATCAAGTCTTCTTTTTCTAAACTTTCTTCTTTCCACCTCAGAGCATTTATTGCTGTTAATTTACTTGACTTTATTGAATTGCTCATTCTATCATATGCAAATTGAATCAGTAAACCCATTACTAAGAATGCAGCAAGTCCGAAATGCCAAGATGTTAAGTAACCAATAATTACAGAAATAATAACTGCTTGAATTGATGCGAAAATGACCCTAAATTTCATTCTTTTTTCAGATTCAAAGGTGTCCAAAAGCCTTTGTGCAGCTTGTTTACGTGTAGTTGTCATAATAATCCCAATAAATGAAAACTTAGATTGAAATGAAACAATCATCATCGACTTCAATTATTGAGCCATTCATAAGCAAGTATTCAATCGCCTCATCAATTTCTTCAAATGATACACCATTAGCATCCATTTCTAATACAATTGTTTCTAATGTTGCAACCGGCTCACCTCTAGCGATTTCTTTTTCGATGGCCATAAGTAATAATTGACAAGCTACTGCCAGTAAAGGATCATCTCCTTGTGAATCTGGTAATAATTCAAGGAATGTATTGGCAGGATGTGAATCACCACTTTCCGAAATATCATTTTCAACTGCTCTTGAACCCAAACCCAACATTGACTTATCATAATCTAAATCAAAGCAATCAAAGAGATTTTTTTGATTAGAGTCTTTTGTATTATTATTATCATTTCTAATTCTTTTAGATAGGTCTTGCAGCCTTTTTAGGCGTTGTTCAGATTTTATTTTTTCACGGTTAAGGTCTACTGAAACTAATTCTAAGGCCATCTTGGATTGTTGAATTAACCATTCTTCTAAAGTCCAATTAGGGTCTATTCCAGTCATTACTTCACAGAGAGTTTGAATTTCTTCGGGCATTGATTCAATATGAAGCCGGTCCTCTCTCATAACACTGTTTGAATCGTGACAGCCTATGAAGACTCGGTTTGAAAAATCAAATAATTTAATTATTCATCCTATTTTTCCACTCATGTTCAAATTGGGCCCACATTTCTTGTTCGATTTGTTCGCGAAGCTGTGCTTCAATTTGAGGTTGTAATTCAGTTATCAACTGTTCTTGAATTTCATAGGCCATTGTCTGTCTGACATGTGCCTCAGTAGCCCTAATTAATTCTTCACGTTCCTGTTCTTCGAGTACAGTAGAGTGGCCTATGTTTTCATTATTATTCCGGTTAATTTCAGCCTGAACAATTCTCTCTATTTCACTCATCAACCTTTTTACAATTGCTAATTCCCAATCTTCTCTTGCACTAGGTGTTTTCATTCTAGCTGCTTCATTTCTCAATGTTTGAACAATTCTCGCTCTAACCGGGTTACCAATTTCAAAATCGCGTGCACCAGATACAAAACCAACAATTGCGTCTAGCCATTCGCCCTCATCTATACTATGACCGCAACCAGGGCAGTTAATTTCTGAAGAATCAGTGTTTAAGATATTCTTTTCTTTAGGTTTTGAATCTCTACGAGCAGAACGCCTTTGTGGAGCAGGAGCCTCTTCTAAATCAAATGAAATACTAGTGCCAAAAGTTCCTTTTTTAGTAGGATTAATATCGGGTTCTCTCACCATTCTCCTCGATAATCAGTACATCAGTGTCAATAAAAGTCTTCCGCCGTCAAAAATTTTCAATAGCGATTAAATCTGTAAATCATATTTTTCGGAAAGAGATTTTGTTATGTACAGAATTGATTTTTGTATAGTTTTAGCATTCTCATAATTTTCCCCATCGTTCAACTGATCATCATTTTCAATCAAAGAAAGCATATTTCTAGCAACTCTAGATATTTCATCTACAATTGTAATACTCGCCATTCGAGATGAACGAGAGAGTGGATTTAGGTCGACNACAATTACTGTTTTTCCCATCGCTACCAATGCTTCGCAACGGTCACCATCTTCAAGTGGGACNAGAATNACTTCNCTAGAAAATATNCCATCTTTGCAGCATTTAGCTCTCGGNCCTTCCAATCCAGGAATTAGTGAATCAGGATTTGCACCGAGAATTTTGACATTCAATCCGAATTTTTCATTTATTGATTCTAGATGTTCCAATAAAACCTTCATCCTTTCAGGTGTTCTGTAGAAAATATTTACTTCTACTGGACAATCGATGGCAGATGCTATTTTCATCAATTCAATTCCTGCTAACGCGGTAGTATTTCCATTAAGACTTATTACACATTTTTTGGCGTTTATTAATTGATTCAATGCGAACTCGGTTGCTAACATTGCTGAAGGAATAGTTTGTTCACCAAGAAGATAATCATAAGCCTCCCCCCTTCCATGAGCGATTAGTGCGCTTCCTGCTAACATACCTTTCTCTGCTGCTTTTTCTAACTGATGTCGCTTAAGCAATGATTGATATCTCGGGTGACTAGGATCTGCAGCGAAATCATCCATTTTATCACCTGATTATCTAAATATCATAGANATATCAAGTGGAGAAACTCCACGATTCAAAGAACTTGTAGATAGGACGTCTAGTCCACATTCATACCAATCTTTTAGACTGTCAAATACGATTCCTCCACTAGCCTCTAAAATTACGCAATCTCTAACACCCATGTCAACCATTTGCGCAGCAGTATCTTTACTCTTTTCAGGTCCAAAGTTATCTAGCATTATGACGAGCTTAGGCTTATCATCAATTTCTTTTTGATTCCAAATAGCAGCAGCAGTCAAAGCCTCTTTTTGTTCTCGAGTCTCAATTTCTAAAAATGCTCCACATGTGTTAATGTCAACTTCTTGGAGGAAGTGAGCGATTCTAGAGGAATTATCACCTAATTCTTGATACATTGAGGCAAGATCATTCTCTTTAATCATNATAGCTTCATTTTTATTAAGCCTGTGACTTAAACCTCCTCCCATATGAACTGCCCATTTGTCTAACAGTCCCCAAATTGTTTTTCTTGTGCATGCAATTTGGCCTTTTGCTAATGCAGTCCATCTTTTTGTTTCTGTCGCAATACCGGAAAGTTGGCCTAGAATATTTAGAATGCTTCTCTCGATAGTAAGCAGAGTGTCTCTATCACCACTTATTTCTGCAATTTCATCTCCATTGGAGACTTTTTTTCCATCTTTAGCAAACCATGTAATTTGAACCGAAGGCGCCCATATCTGGATAAGATGGTCTACCATCGATGTTCCTACGATAATTCCGCTTCCTTTGGCTAAAATTACTGCATTTACGTCATTACTTCCTCCCATAAATGGCATTTCAATACCATCATCAGCCAGAATTGTGTTAATCCATCTATCCATGCTAGATAATAACATACGACTAGGGCCTTCATCGGCAGTCCACAGCAAGTGGCCACGGTCATGAGGAAGAGATTTACTATCTGCCATGAATGAGGCTAGAGGTTCAACATTTTGAAAACCTATCCTCAAATTTTAGTCAAAATCGACTGAAATGTTAAATTTTCATCACAGTATTCATGGCTATTGTACTTCTGCATCGAATTAGAAGAATATGTACGACACTATCATCGGTGGACATATCACCCTACTTTTTACCATTGAAAAGGATGGTAGGTTATTGAGAAATCAGGGTAGTAGAGGAATCGGATTGAATATCGATCATGGTGTTAGAGTTTCAGTCACAGAAACAAAATCTGGACAAGGTCGAAAAGAGCAGCAATTTTCAGCAGGCTCTAGTTTAGATAGCGAAATGATAATTGAAGATGGACGAATTGTGGTTAGAGTAGAGGATATGGACGGAGTAGAAATTTCTGACTCAACACAGATGTATTTTGACCTTGTAGAAGAATTACGACATGCAAAATTACTGGATAGGATTTCATCATACAAGATTGAAGTTAAGTTAGATTTGCCTACAAGTCAGGGATTTGGTATGTCTGCTGCAGGCCTTATTGCTGTTGCTTATGCTTTTAGAGAATTGACAGGTGTGGGACTTTCAGGACAGTATTTACGATTATGTCACCGTATTGAGAGATTACATGGTTCTGGTTTAGGAGATGTATTGGGTATTTCTGCTGGTGGAGTTGAGATTCGTATTCAGGCAGGTGCGCCAGGTGCTTCAGGAAGAGCACTAGGTTTCCCATGTCCTCAACAGATATTGTTAGCTTGGCAGCCTTCGGAAGAAAGACATACATCGAAATATATCGATGACCCTAACTGGCAGAAGAAAATTACGCGTGCAGGAATTACTGCAATTAATAGCATGAAAACTAAATCCTGGAATCATGAACAATGGGATCAAATTTTAACNCAATCAAGAAATTTCGCTGAACAATCAGAGTTACTTGAAGAAGTNGAAAGGAAACAACTACTATCCAAAACCAGAGATGTTGTTAGAGAATTGGAATTGCAAGCAAAAATTAGCATACGCCTTTGTATGCTTGGNATTTCACTGGTAATTTTACCAAGAAAATTAACAAATCCACTCAAGAAAAATGAATTAGAACAAATCTCAAAAGAGTTAGAACAAATTGGAATTGGAACTAAGATAACAAAAATTTCAGGATGAAGGGTCTTCAAGAGAAGATAAATCCAGTGCATTCGCATCTAGTAAAGTGCAGCCNGGGATGAAAAGATTTTCACTAAATCCATGACGATAGACAATTGCCCCTGAACCCCATTCTTCGATGTATCTATTCATTTGTTTAACCATTTTTTTTCTTTGAAAGTCGACATCAGCACCATAGAAATGTTTCGCATCAATCCAAGCAATTGGTTTTCCATTAATTTCTACAAGATCNAGCAATAATATATCCGGCGTTCTAACAGGTCGCCCATGTTCCAATTTTTGCTCAGAAACCATCTCAGTTTGACGCCTTATCCTAACACCTTTAGATTCAAACCAATCGCAGAGAATGTCCTCAAATAAATCAGCTCGAAGATGAGTTTCTGATTGATCAACATTTGATACACGATCTGCTGCTTCCGCCCTTTCAAATTCTTCTTTTTCTCTTTTAGATAATTTACTAGGTGTTCTTAATGATTCTTTAATTCTAGATTTTGACCANTTNTTTTCAGCAAGAATTACTCGNAATATATTCATTGGNGGAAAATCAAATCGTTTTGAAAGATCTACTACATTCACTCCTTCATTGTACAAGCGAAGAAGTACCTTTGCTCTTGATTTCAGTCGCCCATGACCGTAAACAGTTTTCTGTTGAAGAAGAGCGGACCTCAATGATAGTACTTGATCTAAACTCATTTCTTTTTTCTTGACAATTTCAGCAATTTCATTTACTCTTTCGTCATCAAGCCAACCAAACTCACCCTTACGTACAACCAACTTAGCCATCTCGGCTTCGACATTTAGTGGAACAGGAGATGTCGGCCACTCAAAGCAGAAACTTTGCGGTTCAATCGGTTCTTCTGGGAAGCCCATTAGAGGTGGAGAAATAGTAAATCTTTGCAATGCTTTATCTTCCATTTTTTTTATTTGTGATGCATTCCTTTGGATTCGATTTTTTTTGGGAGTTGTTCCATATGGTTTAGATTTAGTTCTATTTCTAGGGCGTTTTTGTCTTGATGCATTGTCTTTAGAAACATCCCGGGAAGAAGAATTTTTTCCATTATTTTCTTCTGCCACATTGGGAGGTTATCATAGCCCCTCCATGAATACTACTGTTGATTACTCTTCTTGAGATATAATTTCTTTAATATTTTCGAGTTCGAAAACCGCTTTATTGGATAAGTCGCTCAACCATTGCTTTGCAATTTGTTTGGCACTATTTTCTACTCTTGCTTTGAAAAATCTAGTCCATTTACTTACTTGCCACCAAGCAGCGATTTCCACNCCACCTTCAACTTCACAGAGAACAGTAATTTCTAGNCTTAGAGATTTAACCGCATTACCACTTTTTTTACCATTAGAACTCTGTCCAAGCCAATCAAATCCGATTTCTGTAAATTCGGGTTCATTCCCCTTGCGGATAAACTTCACTTGCCACATCTCTTCAATCAATTGTTGCCTCTCTATTCTGTGAAGGTCGAATCTCTGCCCTTCGCTAAGTTCTCCTTTTTCAGAAGACAAAATTCTCTGGGCGGTAGAATTCCATTGTGGCCAGTTATCTAAATTGAGCAGATTTACGGCAACATGCCTAGCTTGTTCGAGTTCTAGAAATTCTCTCCAAACACCATTGGGTGGAACCATTTGAACACCCAATATCATGCATAAATTATAGACGGNCTAAGAGGTAATGCGGATTTTGTNTTATCAGAATCTGCCAAATTATCTTCACTAGAAATTACAATAATTTCTTTTAATCCCAATTCTGNTTTTAGAAAATCCTTTCTCTTAGATAGTAACTCTAATTCATTTATTTGTCCAGAGATAAGTAGTTTTGATTTATCATCCCATTTGAANATTTGTGGAAGCATTTTCTTACCCCAGAATGAAAAGATTTCTCCGGAATTTTCTTGTTTTGCTAGATGTGATTCNTTTAACTGACCTATGAATGATTTTACGTTACCACCCTTTCCAACAAATTCTATTGCCATTTCTGCTAACTCTCTTTTCCATTTTGGACAAATCGTAAGAGTTAATTTTTCAGCCGGACCATCCAAATGTCTTTCGGCAATAGATTTCACCTTCCGTGCATTTTCCAAAATATTTCGCATTACAAATTCATCATNCAATGTGCTGTTTTCTTTATCTGAAAGTTCACTTTGCTCAGAAAAATCGGAATTAGAAATCAAACTATCATTGCCCAACAATCGCCACCATTCTTCGGCGAGATGAGGTGTTGAAATAGATAGAAGATGGGACCATGTGTTCAATAATTCAATACCCAGATCACGATTATTTCCGTTTCTTCTTAGGTACCAATTCATATCTTTTATCAATTCATAGTGAGATATTTCAACAGCTCTTCTAAGATCATACTTTTCCATTGCTTCTTGAAATTCGATTACTCTTTGTTTTATTCGAGAATNTAGCCATTCATCAATCTCNTTTACTTCTGAACCCCAATTAAGAACTTGGTTTGGAATTCCCATCAATTGCAGCATAACTCGATGATTCGCTTCNAGTGCAGTATCTGACCAGTCCATACCGGCAGTAGGATTTGCTGCAAATAAAATAAACAAGCGTACAGTGTCAGCGCCGTATTTTTCAATCATGTCTTCCGGCGATACAGTATTACCTAGAGATTTACTCATTTTAGCGGAACGAAGCCCCAATTCGCCATTACAGTGAGGGCACTTACTTCCAATATGTTCAACCGATAGCGTAATTGAACAATCTTCACACCATGGAGCTTGTTTGTTAACCATACCTTGGCAAAGTAATTCATTGAAAGGCTCATCAATAGAATGAAGTCCCATGTCACGGAGGGCTTTTGTCCAAAAACGAGCATAAATTAAATGCATTTGAGCATGTTCTATGCCTCCACAGTAAAAATCAACATTCATCCAGTGGTCTGCGATTTCTTTAGAGAAACATTCNGAATTATTATTCGCATCAGTATATCTCAAGAAGTACCATGAGGAATCAACAAATGTATCCATAGTATCGGTTTCTCGACGTGCAGGCTTGTTACATTTAGGGCAGGTTGTATTGATAAATTCGGAAGAACTTTCCAATGGGTTTCCTTTTCCAAATGTTACATCCCTAGGTAATTCTACGGGTAATTGTGACTCAGGGACAGGCACAGCGCCACATTCATCACAGTGAATAACTGGAATAGGAGTCCCCCAGTACCTCTGCCTTGAAATCAACCATGGTCTAATTTTCCAATTAATTGTCTTTGTNCCTTTGTTGTTTTCTTCTAAAGAATTGATAACTGCACTTTTCGCCTCATCACCGTAAAGGCCTTCAAATTCTGAAGGGCAATTAACCATCCACCCAAAATTAGTTTCTGCTTTTTTCATTTCTTCATTAGGGTCAGCACCTTCTTTCATNACTAANGTTCTTCTAATTTGAATATCATATTTTTTTGCGAAATCAAAATCTCTTTCATCATGGCCTGGAACAGCCATTACCGCACCAGTTCCGTATGAAGCAATAACAAAATTTCCTGTCCAAATAGGAATCTTTTCACCAGTTAAGGGGTGTATTGCATTTTTTCCTAGAGGTGACCCCTTTTTCTTATTCATATTTTTGATTCTGTCAAATTCAGTCATTATCGAAACTTCATCGTATAATTCCTGCCAACCTTGCTCAAACTCTGTACCCTTAACCAGTGACTNAGAAAGAGGATGTTCAGGTGCTAATGTCAAAAATGTAACACCAAATATAGTGTCAGGTCTAGTGGTAAAGACNCTTATCTNTTCGTTAGAACCTTCTACAGTAAAAGTAATTTCNGAACCTTCTGAACGGCCAATCCAATCCTTCTGCATCGCAGCTACATTNTCTGGGAAATTAATATCATCAAGGCCGTCAANTAGTTCTTGAGCATATTTTGGAGTATCAAGGAACCATTGACTCATTTCTTTTTGAATAACAGGNCCATTACATCTCCAGCATCTACCAGCTTTTACTTGCTCATTNGCTAGAACAGTATTACATGGAGTACACCAATTTACTGGGGCAAACTCTTGATATGCCAAGCCACTTTCTATAAATTTAGTGAAAAACCATTGATTCCATTTGTAGTAGTTTGGNTCATGACTTTTGACCATTCGACTCCAATCATAAGAGAATCCCATTCTCTTAATCTGTTCAGTAATAGAAGCCATATTTCTTTCAGTAATATCATATGGGTGGCCNCCTTCTTTGATTGCAGCATTTTCCGCTGGCATTCCGAATGAATCAAATCCCATAGGGTATAACACATCAAACCCCATCATTCTCTTGTATCTAGCAACAGCATCTCCTATTGAATAATTTCTAACATGGCCCATATGCATTTTTCCTGAAGGATAAGGATACATTTCCAAGCAGTAAAAAGGGGTTTTACCACTGTTTATTTTAGATTCAAAAATCTTAGATTCGGCCCATTTTTGTTGCCAATAGGGTTCATCAACAGTAATACTATTCTCACTCAAAGTTACCAACCCTCTTCTCCGAGATATTACATCCATGAATTACCCCCCTTTCAATGACACTCTTGATGAGGTAGTATTCATTCGATTGTTCATGGCGAAGAGAATCACCGTTCGGGCNCCTTGTAGAATAGATTTAGCAGGGGGTTGGACTGANGTACCAAACTTTTGTTCTAAGAAATCTGGTGAAGTTGTAAATATTGCAATCAATAAATACACAAAATGTGTTATGGAAGTTGATGATGAAAGAAAAATCACTTTATCGTATTCTACTGATATGCCTACTGGTTCAGGATTAGGAACATCTGGATCTATGAATGTGGGTTTAATTGGAACAATTTTAGGTTCGGGATATGAAGCAACAGAGATTGCTGAAATAGCCTATCAATTTGAGGCATTATTGGGCAATAAAGGGGGACGACAAGACCAGTGGGCAAGTGCACTAGGNGGGATTAATCATATGTCTTTCAATGGCGAAAGTGTTGAAACAAAATCACTCAATCCTTCAAAAGAATTTATTGCTTTATTGGAAGATAGGCTTTTACTTTTTAATAGCATGATTAGTCACGTATCTGGGCAATTACATCAGAATATTTGGGAGANATATGAGAGCGGTGATATTGGTATAGTTCAAGCNTTAAATCAAATTAGAGATGCTGGTTTATTGATGTCCANAGCCATTGATGAAGAATCTATAACTATCTTTGCGGAGTCATTCCGGCTAGTTATGGATGCAGTTGATAAATTAGGTATGGAATTACACGATCCATTTAGACAAATTGTTGACCCTTACATGAATTCTGGGCAATTACTAGGGTGGAAAGCAATGGGTGCTGGTGGTGGCGGAGTAGTTGGTATGTTGTTGTCAGAAAGGTGTGATAGAGAAAAGATTATTCTTGATATTACTAACAAAGGGTGGAAAAATATTGACTGGAAAATGGATACTGAAGGACTTCAAAGAGAAGAAATCACTCTTTCAATCTGAAATCAATATCAGTTTCAAGCAAGAATAAAGCTTCCTTTGTCAATTTATATCGATTTTTGAGACCCATTTTTCTTTTTTCGACCAATCCAAATTTCTGTAAAGTTCGCAGGTGGTGAGAGATTAAT
The DNA here is from genome assembly GCA_002727485.1 of Methanobacteriota archaeon. Next base: position 27,154 of record PBXE01000017.1, read on the forward strand.
TGTTGGCTCTTTTCCAAACTGACCGATAACTCTGCTTGTGTTGGGAATTTACCATATTGGTGCTCATCATCTAGTAAGGTTAGAATTTTACCTTGGAGGCTATTTGGATCAGGAGAAAGTAGTGGAATTGGTAATTGGTCTGGGTCCATGCCAGGATGTAATGAGTTATTNAGAGGATAATATCTTACTAGACGTCCATCTTTTAATCTCCAGATTAATTCTTGATTTTCTAGAAGTCTTAAGTGGTGAGTAATTTGGCCATTACTCATGTTTAATGCTGCCATTAAAGCTCGGAAATGACATCCAGGATTAGCGGTCAAATAACCCATTAANCGTCCTCTTTGGAATTTTCCATCGGTAGTTTCTTGTGTTTTTCCTAATAAACCTAGAAGCCATAATCCGGCAGCAGTCGATGGAATTCTTAGTGACTCAGTATTCATTACAAAAACTCCAAGCAATGCAAAGATGGATGATGTTGAAACAACAACAATGGCAACTGTAGTGACTTCTTNGACATCTATNGTNTCAGANANCTCTTCTACTGGATTTTCATTTACNACAACCTGTTCTTCAACCACTANTTTTTGTTCACTNAAAATTGAATGAATTTCTATACCAGAAATATCAAATTTTGTCAGACATTCGTCTTTCACGGAGTCAGATTCAGAGATTAGGTAATCTCCCTCCCATCCACTTTCGGGTTTCCAAGAAGGTAATTTATTTGAATNTACTAGCAGTACTGATTGCTCATCATTAGATAACATCCAACAACTTTCTTCATTTGTTCCAATGTTTATCCATTTTCCTTGGAATTCAAATAATTCGGGTTCAATTACTTCTAACTCAACATATTCAAATTGGAATTCCAAATACTGTGAAAAGCCCATTTCTAGTGAATGTTCTATTGTTAAAGCATAATCGACTGTTGAAATTGATAAATTTTCAATAACTGGGATTTCAAAACTATCTTCAAAAATTAGGCTTTCACCGAAGTCATCGATTATCAGGTAATTTCCTAAGGTATATTCGCATGAAGATTTGGTTAGATTAATATCTTCAACAATATTCAACGATTCTAAATGTATTGAATTAATACAAGGATTATTGATTTTTAAGATATTATTGACTGGAGAAACCAACATTGAGACGTAAGCAGTATTGTCAATAATTTGCATTGAATATTCTGTATTCATGANCTCATCATTACAATCTTTTTTACGATAATTGTCTTGATGAATATATTCTTCATGATGAGTGATTGAATATTCTATNAGTTCGATAATTACTGAATATTTNCCTGAGTTTATAGAACAACCATTACTATCTTCGAGGTACCAATTTGGCATTTCAAATGACAATGAATCGTCTTTATCTATCGAATAAGAGGTAAAAATTTCTTGGCAAGAGTCTTGTGAACTATCAAAAATTGATTCTCCTAAATCATTAATCACAAACATTTGATATTTACAATTATCATTAAATTCAACAATTCNTTCATCATCACCAGTGTTCTCAATGTTTATTGAATAAGAGAGGAAGGAAACGTGTTCTTTCTCCATCTCAATATTTTTAGTGATAAATGAAGTAAGGTCACTATCAAGATTATTTGGGACAAAGTCATCGTCTTCACTTACAGTGATAATAAGATTTTCATTTAGGTCCTCTCCAGGGGTTTTGACTGAAACATAATTATCTCCTAATTGTAAAGAACTTGATTCTATGAAAACCCCTTCCAAATAAGAGAACTCATTCGAATTTAACTTGGAGTTAGCGCCATAACAAGAGTTTAACAGTTTTTGAACGCCATTTAATTCAAAAATTANCTTACAAGACTCGGTAGGGAGTTCAATTAAATCACTTGTAGGATTAGAAAGAGTGATTCCTACCAAACTATGCGCATTGCTTGTTTCATGGCCTCCAACTTCCACTAAACTCAAGTCTAATTCAATTCCGTTATTGAAGACAATATTGTTTTGGAAATAAATATCTATGTTATCTTTCAAATTTATTTTGCTATGAGAGATTTCTATGTTATACCATCCCGATTGAATCACCATTCCTTCAAAGGATGTGAAATCCCACAAGAAAGGGTCAAATTCTATGACTGAATTACTATTTATCATCAAATCTTGATTTTGACCACGGCAAATATTTGAGTTATCAAATATTAGATTTGAATCTGAGTCTTTGACACTAAAGAAAACATTGCACGATGGATCATTGGGAATTGAAATCTGTTCAGCATAATTGGATAAAAANGAGTCTATTTCTAGAACCTCATCCTGCAGATACCACTGTTTAATTTCATCATCTAGGTTCAATTTTAATTGTGAATAGTCAGTGGTTTCATCCGCTGAAATATATGGCGTGGCAGATAAAATAAACAAGCCACAAATCAAGACGATTAGTGGCCGACCGCTTCCCGCCATGTATTGCAGATAAAGTCATTACTTGAAAGGGCAGCGGTTCATATTTTATGTAAAGTCTGCATTATTTCAAAACAAAGAGGATTTTACAAACCTAAGTCATCAAGATTGACCATTTTAGGAATTGCCGCCTCTTCTTCTTGTTTTTGTTGGATTTCGAATTGCTTCCATTGAGGTACATCGGCGGCCACAGGTTCTGTCCATCCCAGTGCCCTTGCTTCATCCAATTGACCATTAGTAACATAGTAGTCAATCCATGCTAGGCGNCTTTCTTCGTCCTCTGAGAATGCCAAATTGACCATATTCTCCTCAGCCTTATTCCTCAGTGCCCTTTTCTTTCCAGCCGCTTTAGCAAATTGTGCTACGATGATAATGGCCAGTAAAAATACAATAACTCCGGCCATTATGATTAGTGTTTGATTTGCTGAGTCTGAATTTGCTTGGCTTGAATCAGTGGATGTATCACCTTTATTTGGATCAGATTTGATATTACAAATTACAGAGCCAGCCTTCCCAACAGAAACTTCTGGGTCCCAAGGACAAGGNTCAACAATATCNGAAACCCCATCACCATCAGAATCAATACATCCCCACTGNCCACTAGAAGTAGTCTTTCTTGAAGTTCCGTACACGTCTGGACAATCATCTGGTTGATATGCGCCTGCAGTAAAATTATCGCCGTAACCATCACCATCTTCATCACTCCACTGAGAAGGTTCTAGGTGGAAGTAATCAGGCTTGAAATAACTACTGACATTGTCGCCAAACCCATCTCCATCGGTATCATTCCATTGTTCGAACTCCTCCGGGAAGGCATCTCCGAATTGTTCTCTGAGAGTAATCACTCTACTAGGGTCATCTTCGTCAACTATAGTATAGTTATTCCAAAAATAATTATCACCATATCCATCTCCATCTGTATCAGACCACTGATCTCCATCATTCGGGAAAGTATCATCTACATCTGCCCAACCATCACCGTCTGAATCTGGACATCCAAATCGATTATTTTCATTAGAAAGTCCGTATTCCGTTAAACAATCATCACCGCCAGCACGATTAACTTGATCGCCATANCCATCGCCATCTTGGTCGGCCCACTGAAGGGGATTTTCCGGAAAAGCATCCTCTGGNTCTACAAATCCATCTCCATCTGTATCAGGGCACCCTCTTGTAGCAGGGTTAGGCGATGAACCGGCACGAAGAGGGCAGATATCTCCATCTACAGCACCAGANTGATTGTTGTCTCCATATCCATCACCATCTGTATCCATCCATTGTGTTGGATCAAATTTGAAAGCATCTCCATTATTTCCAGCAGAATTATCCCCGTAACCATCACCGTCAGTGTCTCGGCATTGAGTTGCATCATCGGGGAAAATATCGGGGTTATTTCCACTTTGATTATCTCCTCCACACTCTAGAGAGTCACCGTCTCTGTTTGACCACTGAGTGTTNTCTGATGGGAATGGNTCTCCTTGGTCCGAGTAACCGTCACCATCTGTATCCGGGCACCCTAATCTGTCTATTGATGATGTTCCATATTCATTCGGACATACATCAGGATTATTTCCCGAGGAATTATCTCCATATCCATCCTGGTCAATATCGCACCACTGTGTTGGGTCTAACGGTAAACTATCNGCTTGACAGTATCCGCTATCATCTATTGCTCCCCAATTACCAGTCGGATCGGAATAACCATCACCATCAGTATCTATACATCCAAATCGATCATACTTTGAATCACCAAATGTCAAAACACATCCATCGGCTAAATCACTTAGAGGATTATCGCCATACCAATCGCCATCACTATCAGTCCATTGAGTTCTGTCTAGGGGAAAGGCATCGATTTCATTGGCCGATGTTAACAGTTCACCAGGCCATGAATCTGGCCTAATTTGGTCCCATGAAGAATTTTCATAATTATCTCCAAAACCGTCGCCATCTGTATCNTTCCATTGGCTNGGATTATTTGGAAACGCATCCCCTCTTTGATTTAAATGGAAGAAATTTTGATCTTCATCATACAGATAATTGTCACCATAACCATCACCATCACTATCAGCCCATTGTTCAGGATTGTTTGGTGCCCAATCCCCAGTATCAGACCATCCATCATCGTCGGTATCGGGGCATCCAAAAACATCCTCGCTGGATGTGCCAAAAACTGTCATACAAGAATCTGGTTGATATGCAGGAGCAGCGTTGTCTCCATATCCGTCTCCATCGGTATCATTCCATTGAGTGCCTTCACTAGGAAAAGCGTCCACAACTCCATCTCCTTGGTCAGTTGTATTATACCCATCATTGTCCTCATCAATATCAGCATACCAATAATGGATTCCTTCGTCATTTCTTCCATAAGTAGTGACTAATTTCATTCCGTCCGAACTCCAACTTAATCCATTTACTTGGCCACAGTTGTTTCCTCCACAACCATTTGGAGCAGGAGCACCGAAGAAATCAACCAAAGCTCCACTATTTGTATTGTGAATTTTGATAGAACCACCATCTCCTTGATAGTATGAATGTCCGTTAGCAACTTGCCGACTATCTCCGGAAAAATCTGCAGAAAGACATGATGAAGTAGTACTCTTTTCCCAGATTCTAACCGGCCCATTAGACGTAAATTGATACATATCAAAGCTGGCACCACTTCCTTCCCAAGCGCCGCACATTGAGATGTAATTNCCATCAGGTGACCAGTCAATATCATTCATTCCGACAGGAGGGCTGGATACAGAATAAACCGTTGAACGAGATGAAATGTTAACAATGTAAAAATCACCATACGCCGCTGCGGCGATATGTGTTCCATCAGGAGAGAATGCAGATGCATAGAAACGGTCTTCGCCATTAGGGTTAATTCCATTGCCAAGTTGAAGTCCGTCTGAGGTTTTAATCAGTAAAATTTGACCATTAGTTCCAGAACTTCCAGATCTTCCAATCGATACAGCAACTAGGCTACTGTCGGGTGANAATTCGACATCATAAACATAATCTCCANTTCCTACATNGACACTAATTGAGCCATGAACGGAGGAAATATTTGATGAATAATAGATGTTTATTGTATCATCATCAAGGCCTGNAGCAACATAATTTCCATCGGGCGAAAAGGCCACAGATGTAATTTCTCCATTACCAATTGCTTGAACTGACCTCAAATTAACGTAGGTGGAAGAATTCCAGATTCTTAGCCATCCGTCTTCATCACCTGTAACAATCTTTGATCCGTCGGGGGAAAAGTCTACATCNACATAATCTTGATTAGAAGAAATAGTGAATTCATTTTGGAAATTAGGTATATTTGCAACCCATCCATCATTAAAGTCGGAAGTCCCATCACCATCTTTGTCAGGACAACCATTTCGATCAACATTGGAGGTTCCATAAGACCACGGNCAGTCGTCTGAGGAATCATTAATTCCGTCGCCGTCACTATCAGCAGATACTAGAGGTGAAATCATCATTAGAAGCATAAGCATCACGGCAAAAAAACTGTTTCGCTGAGATGACATAATACACGGGCATGTCTAATCTTAAAAGGTATTATGGTTATTTTGTGTAAACATCAAACGGGAAAAAAATAGTAATCGCTTAGATGTATGAATATTTGGCATATGTGTGGGCGAAGGTATTCCCAAGGTCAATATCCCAGTTCAAGACCGCGTATTGCTTCATTTATTAGAGAACGATAATCAAGCGGACCGATATTTGGTTGACTATTCATTGACAAGGCCAGGAGTGGCTGAAGCATGTGCTCTTCATCCTCCAAATGTTAGCAGGACAATGAGAGATTTGTTGAAACGTGAGCTTGTTTCAGAGCATACAAGGAACATTAGAGGCGAAGAAAGACGTCAGAAAACATGGCAATTAACTGAAGAGGGGCGAATCAATGCTTCTAAGAGTAAGAAATCAATGGGTCAAATAAAAGTCATACTGAGAGATGATAATGGAGAACTAATCGAAGTTGTAGCCTCAGAGGCNTCTAAAAGATTAGCAACAGACATTTCATTATTACAAATTTTAATGCATGCTCAACACGAAGGAGTTTTGACTTATGGTGATATTAGATTTGGTAAAATCAACCAATCTAGTCAAGAAGATGTAGCACCACCCGGTCGACTAAAAGCATTGACTGGGGCCCATGCAACATACAATACTGTACCTCCTAAGACCAGACCAGTTCATGGTCGAAAGGAAGAAATTAAGCAATTAGACACTTGGTTCTCCGGCCGTAAGCCATGTGCAGTTGTTCATGGAATCGCCGGNATAGGTAAATCAACATTAGTAGCACATTGGCTTAAACAGAATATNGATACCATGCCCAATCTTTCNGTTTGTTGGTATCCATGTCAGCCATGGGATAGAACGTTAGGTATTGCAACAAGCCTTCTTCACAGATTTGGAATTGATGAATCTCACGACCCGTATAACTTAATTGAGACTTTACCACTTCAACCAGCAGGCAAGATTGATGTCGATACATGGAGGCGCAGATTAACTGCTTACCTTACCGATGCCGGCACAATAAGGGAGCGCTTCAAAAACGAATCGGGAGGGCCTCCGCCATATTGGTTAATCATTCTTGATGATGTACATCANATTGAAGATGAAGCACATGAATTATTGGGGGCATTATTACAAATTTCTACAAAGACTCCTCTTCGTATAGTGATGATTTCAAGAACAAAGCCAACAATATATGATCGTAGAGATGTTCATATTAGAGAATTAGTTGATGAATTATCTTTACAGGGTTTATCAAAATCAGAGATTGAGTTTTGGTTGAATGATATCGATTCTAAAGGCAAATACGAACTGGATAAAGTACATCAAAAAACTGGTGGCCATCCTTTAGCACTCGAATTATTTGAGTTATACGGACAAGAAACACATGTAGACTGGCTACAATTTTTAGACGATGAAATAATANTNAAACTTCCGAAGTCAGAACTTGATTTACTTTCAGAATTAGCCGTACAAAATGTCCCCATTAAATGGCAGGAATTAGCTGAGAATGTGGGTTGGAAAGGAAATCCTCCTAAGGATTTGATACAACATGGTTTGTTGTTAGAACTCGACGAAGGAATGTGGCTACATGAAGCCCTCAAAGAAAGACTATTACGAGATGTAAAATGATTAGAAATCATCTGCAGTCATGTGGTCATCAATCCATTTTAGCAATTGAGGCTTTGGCATTGCTCCACTTTGTTTAGAAACAATTTTACCGTTGTGATAAAGGAAAAGTGCTGGTATGCCTCTAACTCCAAGTTTTGCAGCATTAGCAGGATTTGTATCTGTATCAACCTTGGCGATCAAAATTTCTCTTTCTCCGGCAACCTGTTCCAATACAGGAGCAATTGCTTTACAAGGACCACACCAAGGCGCCCAAAAATCGACAAGAACCCATTCACTGCTACTAATCGATGTTTCAAATTCAGAATCTGTCACTGCACGTACTTCTCCCATTGTCTCTCACTAGACTACCCTNCGGCAGGGGCATTATGAGCCTTTGTGAAGAAAATAATACAAAATCAAACACAATCCTCATGAGAAGGGATTGATTGGGTTGAATAGGTCAGCACATGATAATAGCACCAAGCGTACTCACTGCTGACCTTTCTAACCTTGCAGTCGCTTGTAAGCAAGCCGTGGACTCAGGACTTGATTGGCTTCATCTTGACATAATGGATGGAAATTTTGTACCAAATCTTACATTTGGACCTCCAGTTATCAAGTCTCTACGTAAGGCTTTAGGAGAAAAACCAGTATTTGATGCTCACCTTATGGTCTCTAATGCTGAGGATTGTTACATGGATTATATCGAAGCGGGTTGCAATCATCTATCAGTTCATATCGAAGCAGCAACTCATATTCATCGTCTAGTTACAGCTATTCGTGAGGCTGGAGCATCTGTTGGAGTGGTAATAAATCCAGGAACACCACTTGAAGGAGTTTTAGAAATCCTAACTGAAATCGATCTAGTATTGGTAATGAGTGTAAATCCAGGTTTCGGGGGACAATCATTTATTCCTAGTGTCGAAACAAAAATTCGAAGATTAAAGCAAGCAATCGATGACCAAGTTTCCAATGGTGGAAGACCTGTTCAAATCCAAATTGANGGAGGAGTAAAAGCACATAATATTGGAGAGATTGCTTCATGGGGAGTAACTAATTTCGTTGTTGGTTCAGGTTTATTTAACGACAGAGCAAGCGTTGCAGAAAATTTGCAACACATAATGTCTAGTTACGAGCAATACAATGGTTAAAATCGGTTAATTAAAACCCTTCAGTGAGAGTTATGCGAGTTCTTGTAACATCGTTACTATTCCCCCTGCCGACAAATGTTGCACGAGGAACATTTGTTAGTGACCATGTTGAGATTTTACAAAAGTTAGGGCATGATGTAAAGGTGGTAAACCCTCTTCCAATTATGCTGAAGTATCAAGAAGCCAGTCGNTCAACTCACACAGGAGTCGCNAAAGCACCAAAGAAATTNACTCATGGAGNNATCGAGGTATTTAGTCCACGTTTCTGGGGTTTACCTGGTCACCCATTACCGGTAATGACAAGCTTTAGTATCAATCGTAGACGAAAGAGTATAGAAAGGTGGCTAGGGGATTGGCGCCCAGATTTGATAATTTGTCACACTCTTTGGCCCGTTGCAGAACTGACCAATAACTTGTCTAAAAATTGGCAAGTACCATGGATTGGAGTGGTTCATGGNCATGATTTTGATGTAGGGATTAATGATAAAAATATTTCAAAACCTATTATTAGACTGGCAAAATCTGCCAATCATTTAGTTACAGTATCTAGTAGATTAGATGAAATTGCTAAATCAATCGGCGTTGAAAAATCAACTGTTATTCCTTGTCACAGTGCCGTTTCAGATGAATGGAAAAAACCGATGAAGAATATAGGTGGAAGGTGGCGTAAAGAGAGTCTAGATATTCTATTCCCTTCAGANCCAAGAAGGCCTGAAAAGAATCATCTGTTAGCATTACAAACAGGCGAAGAGTTGGAGAAAAGAGGATGGATCGTTGGAATGACTACACTTCGTCAACAACCTAGAAGTATAGTATGGGATAGAATGTTAGTGGCGAACTTAACTCTCATCACTTCTAAGAGAGAATCAGGGCCATTGGTTGCAAGAGAATCCATTCAATGCGGCACTCCAGTTGTTTCAGTTGATNTTGGNGACGTCNCCTCATATCTTCCCGAATTTTGTATTTCTAAGGATTATGACCCTGCCAGTCTTGCTGATGCTTGTGAGGCTGCTTTGAAACATGATTGGAGTGTAGGTTTAGAATTACCTGAGCAATTTACTCTTCAGAGAGTATCTCACCAATGGGAGANATTGATCGAATCCCTTGTGGGATGAAATAAAATAGTAAAATTCCACTAAATGCTATCCAAGAACTATTTGTTAGTCCATAGCATGCAGTTGCTGAAATTAATATTGCAGANATAATCTGATATTTTCGTGACATAATTAATTGCCAATTTGAGGAAAGATGAATCGACATAAGAAGTAAGAACCCAGAGGTTATTGATGAGGCAATAGCTCCCGCATAGAGTCCTGAACCATCGGATTTTGCTGCTTGCCAATCAATCAAAATGTAGCCGCTTATGGTAGCAAATATGACTACTAGTGCAATTAGAAATGTGAAGTTCCAAGGTTTTCTACCTGCTTGCAATGCTGTATAGGTCGGGGTGGCAAGTAGGGTTAAACACCAACCAAATAGTAAAATCATGAATAAATCAACCGCCGATGCTCCTAGAGACCCATCAATATATTGTTTAGGAAAAGCGATTGGTAGTAAGAAATAAACAATTATTGCTCCTGAAAATAATCCTACAGGAAGGATTCCAAGGCATAAATCAAG
>PBXE01000005.1 GCA_002727485.1 Methanobacteriota archaeon
ATCTTGCTTTAACGAGTTTCCATCCCATCACCACGTATCTGGAAACATCGAAGAAGTCGTTGACCAAATCCAGCAAATAAAATCGAGTTTTGATTCAATAATATTAGATTTACCTCAGCATAAAACTGCCATAAATGCAGTAGCTGGGTTATTGAACATTGGTGGAAGATTATGTTGCTACTGCCCCGTCACTAGCCAAGTAGAATCCTCATGGCAGGCATGTGAAGAAAGTGGATTAATTGTAGAGTGGGCTGGAGAATTAATTGAAAGACCGTGGGGTCGAGCATCAAGAGGTGGAATACGCCCCGTAAACGGGCCATTTGGACATACTGCATTTCTTTTAGTTGCAACCAGAAAGGAAAATTAGAATTTTTGGCTTTCAACTACTCTTATCTTGGTTTCACATTTTGGACATGTGAATTTGAAAGGTGGAACGCTACCTCTTGGAACTCCGAGTTTCGCTTCACATGAAGGACAAATTACTTTGTTATCCGATGTCATTCTACATTCATTTTTACCTAGTGTGTGAGCCTTGACTACCTTTTCTTTCTTCGATTTCTGCTTGTTAACGTCCTGTTCATCGCTTTCATCATCTGAGGATTGTTGTGAGATTTTAGACTTGGCTTTGCGACGCTTGCGTAATGAATTCATAAGTAATAGAAGGAGGATTGAAAACACCCATCCTCCAAACATCGAATAGATAGTTTGAGATTTATCTAGAGATACACCAAACAGCAGGTCAACACCTTGTGGAGGCAATTCTGGACCTTCGATTTCAACTGACAGATTACTTGATTCAGCCGGATAGGAATTTTCACCAATATTAACATTGGCTGAAATTACTATACTTGCAAAACCTGATTCTGTAATTCTAGAATTTAATAGTAATTCATAAATCATAGATTCTCCACTGCCCAAGCTGAATGTATTTGAAGAAACATTAGTGTTAAGCGGGGTTAAAGTTGGCTCTAACATTGACTCGTCNTTTCCAAGAATAAATAATGTGCCTGAAACTGGTGCATTTGCCATATTCTTAATCGTAAAAGAGGTTGAAGAGCCTCCAGAAGAAGACATTGAAAGGTAGTTTGTTCCAAAACTCAATTCAATAATTCCTGAATCTCCCCAATTAGGCTCAACTANGTAAGTAGCAACCTCTTCAAGGACATAATTGGTTCTAGCACCACTTGTAACTCTAAAAGTAATGGATTCATATCCATAAACTGATTCATTGTCGACTTGGCAAGACCATGAAAATGATTGTGATGAAGAACCTGCGTCCAAAGTGAAAATTTCTGACAAACCGCAATTACTACCAGGGGTTGAAAGTAAAAATTGATCAATACCAGAGCCAGAATTAATCACCCTTACCGTACCAGATACGCTTTCTCCAGGTTTAGCGCTGTCAAAATCTTCTAGAATAGTCAATTGTGCACTGGCTTGAATTGGAATAATGTTGAATGTATTAGAATCAAAAACCGTCTCATCATTAGTTGAAGTNACTATNACANTNACNGGAACTCCATTACTTGGNGCTCCAATCGATCTCTCNCTAAGGGANACAGAAATCGCTTGNGTNCTAGAAGAATCTAGATTTACTGANGTCGTTGATAAGATTATATCATACCAGTTAGAAGCATTATTCGAATTATCGAATCCAAGTTCGATGAAAAATGTATCTTGTGAAGAACCTAAATTTGTAACCTCAAAGATATAGTCGACACTACTTAGTGGACCTGCTGAAATACTGCTAGTGACTGAATTAACTGTTAATCCCACACTGTCTGCAATCTGTAATTCTAGACTTAAAGATGCAGATNTATTTAGTGAACCGTAGTTTACAGTAATTGAGTGAACTCCTGAACTCGCAGTTGAAATTAATGCGACTGTCATGTTGATAGTAATTGTTTGACCGGTAGTTAATTCAGCAACTGTAGGGTCAAAAGTTACCTGGGCTCCCGTGGGAAGTCCAGAAACTGTGGCGGATAAATTCAAATCTTGAGTACCAATATTTGACAACTCCAGATCGATTGATGAAGACTCTCCTGGGATAATTGAAATCCTTCCATCGAGCGGACCTGTAAGTGCAACTGAAGGAACTTCCGCTACTTCAATAACGATTGTCAGTTCTTCGGTTACATCACCATATGTGACACTGAAAATCTGATTATAAGGACCNACTATTCCGGAATCTGAATCAGTTGTTAAATTCCAAATTCCGACAGAACCAGCATTGACGATAACTCCGCTAGGAGATGAAAGAACAGTACTTAATCCAGCAGTTGAGCCAATATCTAAGAAAAACTCAACCTGCTCGCTACCAGTATTATTCAATCTAAGTTCATAGGAACTTGGAGTGCCGGGGGTAACTTCAACTGAACCAACCGGACCGGTTAATTCAAATTCTACCTTTTCATCAATTCCAATTGTAAAGTCAAAATTAGGAGAAATGTACTGCTGCTCACCAAAAGAAGCGATTCCGTTGAGTCGAGAGATACATTCATCGACACTATTTGAGTTAGAATCAACAATTACTTGTATGTCCAAATCAACAACATCATCAGGTGCAAAATTATTACTGGATGATGAAATAAGTGAAATATTGCATGGGCCACTTAGAACTTCNATAGTCCAATCAACATCTAGTTCAGCATTTCCTAAATTAGTGANTTGNATAGATGATTGTGTAGTCATTCCAGGTATGAAATTGGCGTCTTGGTCAAGGAAAACCGCTGAAATATTATTCTCAGCAACCACTTCGATTACCATTGTNGAGTAACTCGAAACATTTCCTTTGGTCGATGCAGAATAAAGATTGAAACCATAAAANCCAGGTGTGGCNTCACTNGGAACAGAAACTTGGATTGTTGTTTGNACATGTGATGAAGCGGGTACATCTGCGAGTTGAGAGTCATTGAATAAGACACTCCAACCTGGAGGTATTGCTCTATTAGACTGGCTTGTTGGTCCAATACTAGAGGCAGAATTCTGCCAAGGATATGATAGGTGAGATGTTTCATTGAAAACTGTTGCCGCAGCCGCTTGCTGAAGTTCTAATTTGAGGCTGGGAGAAAGTGAAATGGTGTCATTTGAGCCAACCGGAGATTCTCCAGTCATGGTAGCAAATAAAACGCATGCGGCAAGATAACTTCCTGAAAGAGATGGATGACTTCCGTCGCTGGTGTATAAGTCAAAGAAAGTACCCGAAAGGGTTGGGTCAACTCCAGTTAGGTTGATTTTGTCATGGATGTGCTTGAATGCAAGCCCTACAGGAGCGATCCACACATCACGTGAAGGAGTTGTCATGTTATCTCGGAAATCGATGTATCCATGTTCGAGTCTATCCTGCATTANAGTGAAGTTTCCATATAATAATGGATTATTCAAATCACCGTTTCGACGTCCCCAAGTCATCATTAAAATAGCCTCAGAATTCTCATCTTCAATGGCTTCTGCTAAGTTTATTGCTGCATTTTTACTACCAATCCAATCAGGACTAGTTCGATAAAATCCTGGAATCTGACTTTGATCTTGTAAAATCACATAGTCCCATTCTTCGTTATTTTCTCGAAGAGTCGTATTCCATGAATTACCCGATGTATTGACATTATCCCAATGTTGAGATAANNTCATTCCACCANCGGTAAGNGANTCNGTNTTGTTATGTTGTCCNGTAACATTAAGNATNTCATNAAGNAANTNNTCAACATTATTAGTGTANATGTAACTATTTCCAAAAATTAGAACATTGGCGGGATAACTTGTACCTGAATTATTACTCGAATTATTTCCTCCNGNATTATTTCCTCNTNAATTGTTNCCAGTACNATTGTCTTCNGAATTATTTCCACTATTATTGCTAGANTTATTTCCTGTATTATTAGTCCAACCACTCCAAAATGCTGCAAGGTCAGGCTCAACATCAACATCTAATAGGATAGTATCTTCGATATTTCCATCGTTCGAAACATCGATAGTATAGTTCATCGAAGTACCAGCGCCCATCTGCTGAAGTGGACCATTGATGGAATTGAAAGAAATTGATGTAGCATAGGATGGTTCTACTGTAACATATACTGTGATACTAGAGGATATTCCTGCATCAGGCTCGGTAACAACAATCTCAAATGAACCAGTATCACTAGGCATGGCACCAGTATCTAGTCTGATGATGAAGGATGTATCGGCAGAAAATGTAGGCAAAACATTGTCTACAGTCTCATTGACAGATGTAACATTCCAAACACTTGGCAAATTTGCCAAATCTAAATCAATATCGTATGACTCAATGGATGAGCCGTTGTTGTTTATAGTAAGAGTGACATTGTCAGAGTAACCCTCCTGAATTACAACATGGTGTTTGTCTAATGAAAGTTCTATCGAGGGATGTGCGGAACCAACAAATGCTAGAGGAGATAAACTTGCAAACAGTAAAATCGCTACGAATGAAAGTGCACGAACAGCANATTTTGACATAAGACCNAGTCAAGCCAATAGCACATCCCTCTTGAGTGAATCGGNATTTAGAGTATATATTTGCTCAAAAGATATGCTTCATCCCTGCTGCAATGATTGTATTCTTGAAGAATCAAGTTTCTCCCAAGGAAATTCTCCNGAAGNACCTANGTTACGGCCAAAATGNCCTCCTGCTGCGGTAACAGAATAAATNGGCCTNTGTAAATCTAGGTCACGTGAAATAGCACCTGGCCTAAAATCAAAGGTTTGGTTTACTCTTCTAGCAATTTCNNTCTCTGATTCACTCGANGTTCCGAATGTTTCGACTCTAACGCTTACAGGTTCAGCCACACCGATAACATAGGCTAATTGTATCTCACATCTATCAGCCAGTCCTGCAGCTACAACGTGTTTAGCCGCCCATCTTGAAGCATAAGCGGCAGATCTGTCTACCTTTGAAGGATCTTTTCCAGAAAATGCGCCTCCTCCATGACGGCCCATTCCTCCATAAGTATCAACTATGATTTTNCNACCTGTCAANCCAGCGTCAGCATATGGCCCTCCAGGGTCAGCAAANCTNCCTGTTCCATTGACNACNAGTATGTAGTCATCATCCAATAATTCACTCGGTATCGATTGTTCAACCACATGCTCTTTGATTTGTTGCCTCACATATTGCAATTCCTTATCCTCAGAACCATCAAACTGATCTTTTAACTTATCATCGTGCTGAATAGCGATTACTACTGTGTGAACTCGAGAAATACTTCCATCCGCATTATACTCTACTGTAACTTGGGATTTGCCATCGGGCCTGGACCATGGAAGTATNCCTTGCTCTCTTACTGCAGTCAATCTACGTGTCAATCTTTGAGATAAAGCAGCAGCAAGTGGAAAATATCGACCTTTCAATCCCTCATAATTCTCAGTTTCATTACAAGCATAACCAAACATCATTCCTTGATCTCCAGCGCCTTGATCTAAACCATCCTTGTTTACACCTTGAGCAATATTAGCCGACTGAGTGGTGATATGAACTTGAACATCACATACCTGCGGGTCTGTAGCATCCATTCCAATACTGTGAGAAACATACCCAATTGATGCCCCGGCCTTTCTAGCAATCGATTCATAATCAGGAGTTTGTCCATTTAGTGAAACCTCGCCTGCCAAAACTATCAAGCCTTTTTCTTCCTTACCTTTAACGCAGGTTTCCACAGCAACTCTGGCATTGGAGTCGATNGCTAAACAAGCATCAACAATGGCATCTGAAATAGCATCACAGAGTTTATCTGGGTGGCCGCTNGTCACGGATTCTGATGAAAATAATACATTCGTCATGATTGACCCGCCATGTCAACCATTTATGAATAAATCGCAACAATGAAGCCATAAATATTCTTTATAGTAATAATTTTCTGAAAGTTTCCTTTTCCATCTTAATTTTTTAATTCATTCGAAACGAATGCTTGATGTTCTAAACCGTCTCCGCCAACACATGACCACTTATGTTGCGACCGCGTACAGGACTCACACACTAGGACAAATTCAATCTGAAGGTGCTGAACTTGTCGGCCAAGAAGTAACCGTTGCAGGTTTCATGGAAGCAAACCGAGGCAAAGGAGCGATTTGTTTTGTTGATTTAAGAGATGGAACTGGGACGACTCAGATCTTCCTTAAATCNGANAACATAGGTGAAGAAAATCTCGATATGGTGCAGAGAATGACTCGGGAATCTACTCTACAATTCACAGGAGTTGTATCTGAGAAGAGACCGCCCAAAGTGAAAGATGGCGAACCAACTCCACCGCCTGCTTACGAAGTAGTCGCTAATTCTGTAAATGTAATTGCCAAGGCTGAAGCACCACTACCTCTTGGAGTTACAGATACTGTTCACGTTGCTCTGGATACAAGACTTGACAACAGATTTTTGGACTTGAGAAGAGCACACGTTGCCGCAATGTTTAGACTTAGAGGAAAAGTTCTGCAATATGGTCGAGAGGCTTTAATCAACGAAGGTTTCTTTGAAACGCATACTCCGAAAATTGTAGCTACTGCTACTGAAGGAGGTACTGACTTATTCCCTATGAAATATTTCGACACACCGGCATATCTTAATCAATCACCACAACTTTTCAAGCAACTTTGTATGTCCGGTGGACTTGAAAGAGTTTTTGAAATTGGCCCTGCGTTTAGAGCAGAAAAACATGACACTTACAGACATTTAAATGAATTTATTTCTTTTGATATTGAATGTTCTTGGGCTACNGATGATGACGTAATGGGAGTGTTAGAAAGAATGATACATCACATGTGGAGTTGTATTTCTAAAGATGAAGAATCTCAGAAGCACATTGAAACAATTAANCAATATAGAGAAACACAGGGTGAAGANCCTATCGAAGTTATTGTTCCTGAATTACCATTCCCTAGAGTTTCATATTGTGATGCAATTGATATCATCAAAAAGAAGGGTGGAAAAATCGAATGGGGNGATGATATAGATGCTGAAAATTCAGATTTACTNGCNGAAGATTTACCTCAGTTCTACTTCTTACCTAAGTGGCCAATGGACCTCAAACCATTCTACATACACCATGTAGAAGGTGAAATTGGTTCAACTGGTAAACAACTCAGCCGTGGTTTCGATTTAAACTTCGGCAGAGATGAGTTGACTTCGGGTGGACAAAGAGAACACAGAATGGATGTTTTAATTGAAAACCTGAAAGATATGGAACTAGATCCTGAAGAATTCGAATTCTATGTAGCAGGATTTAGACATGGCGTACCGCCTCACGCAGGTTGGGGACTTGGAGTTGAAAGGATCNTAATGAAACTCACCGGTGCTAGAAATGTTAGAGAAACTGTTCTATTCCCTAGAGACCGTAAGCGTGTAAGTCCTTAGATCGACTAAACGATTTCTAACGGCGAATCTTTAGATGAGTAACGCATTATATTTCCATCTTCAGTAACTACAAACTTCTCAAAATTCCAACGAATATCTCCTGTATGACCATCATCGCCTGTAGATTTACTCAGTAATTCAAATAGCGGATGCTGATTTTCACCTTTGACCTCTAATTTAGCCATCAACGGAAAATTAACACCATATTCTTTCGAAGTAAATTCACATATTTCTTCATGACTTCCAGGTTCTTGTGAACCGAACTGATTGCACGGAAAACCAACAACTGTAACCTCCTCTTGCAAAGATACTTCTTGCAGTTGAGTATATTGACGTGTAAACCCACATGCACTTGCAACATTTACAATCAACCACTTACTAGTATTGGAATCTCCTAATTCCCTAAGAGTTGTTTCGTTTCCTTCCATATTCTCAAATTTCACATCTAATGGATTGCCCATAAATCTCCGTGTAGGTTCTANCCTTCAAAGTGTCAGTTACATTAGAGTAAGTGTGATAGATAACAAGCATTAGGATTTGTTATGGCGGTTGACCGAATGCAGTGGGGCGCTGAAAGTTGGCAGTATGCTGACTTGTATATGCCCGATGACCCTTCGCCATACCAGAAAGATGTTGGAATTCCATGCATAATGTTGATTCATGGAGGTTTTTGGAAGGAAAAATATGATTCGGATTTGATGAAGCCGATTGCCCTTGATTTAGCCGAGGCTGGTGTTGCTGCATGGAATATCGAATTTAAACGATGGAGTGAAGACGATGATGGTGTTTGGATGGACACTTTGTCAGATGTTATGCGAGCATGGGGGCAATTGGCATTACTTCCTGGAATTGATATTACTCGTTCAATGATACTAGGGCATTCGGCTGGAGGGCAATTAGCGCTAATTCTAGCATCTAAAGCCGAAAGAAAACCATGGCTGGCAATTGCTCAAGCACCGATAACAGATTTGGTCGCATCAGATCATGCAAAATTATCCGATGATGGAGATGCTGTCAGGCGCTGGTTAGGATGCAGCCCTGAAGAAAACCCTAAGTTATGGTCACAACTTAATCCGGTAGATAATCCACCAATTTCACCTGTACTGATTATTCATGGCGAACAAGATGATGAAGTTCCCCCTGAGCAATCTGAAACATATACAAGAGTAATGAATGCCAAAGGTGCTGATGTTCAGAAGTTATGGCTACCTGGAGACCATTTTTCGATTATTGATGTTGCCAGTGATGATTGGCTTGTTCAACTTAATGCTATTCTCGATTGGCTTTAATGCGAATACATATGATGGGAAACCTCTTGGAGTAATTCATGGAACTACTTGGTACTGATTTTCCTTATTCTGAAAATTCATTACATGGAAAGCATGCTTTAATCTGTGGCGCTAGTAAGGGGATCGGCTCTGCTACTGCTAAAATGATGGCTAAAGCTGGCGCTAATGTCAGTATTTGTGCACGTAACAAAGATGCACTAACTGAGTTACTTGGTCAATTAAATCTACTCGGCAATGGTAAGCACCAAATGTTTGTAATCGATTTGGAAGATAGTGAATCGTTAAGTGAAAAAATTGATACTGTTCTATCAGAACAAGGACCTGTTCACATATTGGTAAATAATTCTGGAGGTCCGCCCGGAGGTCCATTACTATCAAATAACATAGAAGATTTTGAAGCTCCTTTCAAGAGACACCTACACGCTTCTCATATTTTAGTAAAGAAACTTGCACCTCACATGGTCAACCAAAATTATGGTAGAATTATTCAAATTATTTCTACTTCAGTCAAAGAGCCGATTCCAAATATTGGACTCTCGAATACTCTTAGAGGTGCTATGGCCTCTTGGGCCAAATCTCTATCTCGTGAACTAGACCCCTGTATTACGATTAATAATGTGCTTCCGGGATTCACTGATACTGAGAGGCTAGGGAGTTTAGCAAATTCTATTCATGAAAGAACTGGGAAAAGTGAAGAAGAAATCCACCAATCATGGATAGAACAAGTACCAATTGGTCGATTAATAGATCCACTAGAAACCGCATCAGCCATCGTATTTCTTTCAATGCCAGCATCTGGTGGAATTCGAGGAGTCTCTCTAGCAGTTGATGGTGGAAGATTACGAAGTATCTAATTATCGATATAGGTCAAACCAAACTGGATAATGGTCCGAAACATTCGATGAATTAAATGATGTATAATCGATACCCCAACTTCCAACTAACCTGCCACTTAAATCTCCTGTAGTAACTATTCGGTCATAGGCACATTCTGATGATGCGACTGTCGTATCTGCCGAATCCGGAACCAGCCAAGTATAGTTTGAATTTCTCATCGGAGATTGCCATAATTCTTCAGATGAAGCATAACTACAATCGGCGTTATAATCTCCGAGGACAACAATATCGGGTTCATTTGGATTTTGTTGTTGATAGTCCTGAACAACTGTATGTAACGCATTTATTTCTTCCATGGCGATTGCTGGTTTAGTATGAATATTGATGAGTGTAAAATTAAATCCGGAATTATTACCACTTTCATTCAACATCTCAAAACTCCCAATGTATGGTTCTTTTTGGAATAAATCAAACTCTGAATCATTATACAATGAACCATTAATCGGCGAAAATACCGTAGTATTGTAATAAAATGCATATTGCTCTTGGTAAGAAGTATCATCTTCTTGCTGTCCACTCCTTTCACTTAGTAGCATATCCCAAGTATTGTTGGAGCGGTTATTTATTTGCTCAAGAAAATCATAAGGAACTGTTTGATCGATATCTCTTATCTCTTGTACTGAAACCATATCATATTGCAATACAGTATCTACCAAAACGCTAACAACTTCTGGTTTACCCATCTTGGTTTCACCAAAAACCTTGATGTTGAATGTTGCTATTCGTGCGACTTCTGAACGATTAAGTTCGGGTATTTCGCGAGCGATTGTTTCGTTATCTAATCTGTCCGAATCCTTATCTTCTGAGTCGTCACTAGAATCAACATAAACAAAAACTGTGTTTTCGTCTTTGTGAATGACTAAGTGTATAGTCATCGGTGCAAGAATAAGAATTGCAACTAGACTCAATGCTTGAAGATAACCATCCAATGAACCCATAACTATTACGCTACAGGCTTTTGTATAATTAATATTTTTGAAAATATGGCTTAGAATATGTTAATCATCAAATGGTTCTGGGATGGTCATGAACGGGGAAGTATCTCCTGAACAGGCCCGTAAGATTCTTGATATGCTAACCGAAGGAGAAGCATTGGATAATGTAAATACCTCGCTAGCACTAAGACTGATTCCTCTTGCAGAGGAACTAGATGATTCAACTCTAGTAGGACGATTGCTTGAACATGCTTTGAATGTGGCTCAAGATGATGTTGAGAAGGGATGGGCTGAATTTGAAATCTTAAAGTTGAATGATTCACAAATCGATAAGTTCAGTGAACTAGCTTCAAGAATCGACGAACTCATTGACGGAAGTGCATTATCCGCAGCCATACTACATCATCTAGGTTTGATGTATTTGGCTCAATCAGATTATGAAAATACAAAACTTTTCACAAACCGTTCGATTAGATTAAGAGAGTCTATAGGTGATGAACCGGGGATGGTTTATGGTTTAGCAGTGCTCGAAGCATGTTGTAAGAGAGAGAACCTTCATGATGAAGCTATTATACACGGAACAAGGCGTCTTGAAATTTTAATGAAATTGGAAGATGTTGATGGGCAAATCGAAGCTCTAAGTGATTTAGCTCATACACAAGCCACACTAGGTTCATTCGATGCTGCTCAAGATTTATACAACCAATCACTAAAATTGGCATCCGAAATGGAAGATGTTTCTGGCCAGTTAGTTGCTAGATGGGGTCTAGCCGATATTGCGGAAATTGCAGGAGATTATCAAACTGCAATGATTCAACTTTCCGATAGTCTTCACACATTTATCGCTATGGGAATTACCGCACCACCTCAAATTAGAGACAGAATCGAAGCATTGGCCAATCTTGAACAACCTCAAAATGATAAAGAATAAGTTGTATACAAAGTTATGAATTGAAAACTGTTGGAGGGTATGGTGGTAGTATGGAACATGACATCTTCTTTTCCATAAGTCAGACACCGGATGGCGATGGAAATATTCCAACTGAAGCAGAGATGTTTGAAAATTATTTTGAGCAACTTGTCTGTGCTGATAAGCTAGGTTTTGGCTGTGGCTGGATTGCTCAGGCTCACTTATCTACTGAAACTCAAAAGAATAATTCTAATCCAGTCGTACCACATTGGAAAGGAGAAGTGGGGCTTTGTACTGACTTTCCTCAACTAGCCATGGAAAGTTTTAGAAAAACTGAGAACATCAATATCGGTTCTGCTGTAATTAGTATTTTAGCGAGTGGAGGACCTATTGCTCAAGCAGAAAGAATTGCCAATACTGTTCAATTCCTTACGATGATAGATGACAAGCGAAAATTGAATATTGGATTTAGTGCAGGAAGATTTGAGTTTATGGCTCGCCCATACGGAGTAGTGCCTAGAACAAAATATGAACAGTCTGCCTGGCCAGCGCTTCGTGGACAAATTTTTATGGAAGCTAGTGAGATTTTCTTAAGATTGCTGAAAGGAGAGAAAATCAGCAGTGACGATATAAGAAAAACTATTCTTACAAGAGATAATTTTCGTAGCGATGAAGATTGGTTGAAAGTTCAAAATGATTATTGTCAAGCAATGGAAATAAAAGATTTACCAAATAGTATCGAAATACCTAACAGATATGATTTCGAAGAGATTTCAATTATTCCAAAACAATGGGACAGAAATAGGTTGGAACTAATTGCTGGAACTCATGACCCCCGTGCTCAAAACTTTGTCAATAAGTTCATGCCAGTAAAAGTATTCAATCTTTCAATTACATCTCCAGAGATAATAGATGAAACCCATGAAAGAATGTCTAAAATCTTCCACCAAGATGGCGGAAAATGGCAGAGAAGAGATATGCCTAGGACCAGTTTTGTATTTCTTAATGATGAGCAAGATCTAACTCCTCAACAACAAAGTGATGCCGCCAAAAAAGAGGCATCGCTTGCTCTAGAAGCTTACTGGAATGCTCTAGAAGGAACAATAGACCCAAATAAAGTAGCTAAGGCCGCTAATAATGCATTGATAGGAAATGTCGAAGAAATCGCTCAGCAAATGGTCGAAAGATTTGATCCTGATGATCGTATTATGGCCTGGTTCGACTTCTTCAATCACGACTCAAAGAGAGTATGTCGAAACATGACTGCATATATGAACAAAGTAGCCCCATTGGTCGAGAAATTACTGGAGGAGAAACAATGACTGAAGATAATCTTCCATCCGCAGTAACAGGTGGTAAACCGGGGAGTTCAATGTACCCTAAATCATCTCTTGGTGAAAATATCGATGGAATTCCGACTGGGCGAGAAGTTGCGTGGGAGCCTTTGGTTGATTATCGAAGAAATGGTGTTTCTGAAACGACAATTCACGGAGCGGTTGCTTGGGCTCATGGCGAAGAAGTAATACACTCATTTGGCGGCAATGTTCTTTGTTATGGTCGTTCTATGATGAAACCATTCATGCTAAAGGCATTTACCAAAGAACTAGAAGATGCTACTTGGGAACAAAAAGCAATATCTGTGGCATCCCATAATGGAGACACCGAACACGTTGCAGCTGCTCAATCTCTTCTTTCAGAATCCGAATGGCCGCTGATGTTGACGCCCTTGGATGTGCCACTGATACAGTTTGGCCGACAGGTTAGAAGACCTAGAAGGTGGTATCATACATGCTCAGGTGAGCACTCAGCAATTCTGCATGGATGTAGGAAGAAAGGATGGAATAGAGCAGGTTATACACTTCCATCTCATGAAGTATTCAATGCTTACATGACTCAAATTCGTACATACCTTGGAGAAGATTGGAACCCTATACGAATTGCCAAAGATGGTTGTGGCTTACCTACAGTATCCAATACTGTATCAGAACTAGCTCAAATTTACGCTGGGCTTGTTAGAGATAAAGAAGATGATTGGATATGGGAGGCGATGATAAGAAATCCTGATTTAGTTGGTGGATTCAATCGATTGGACTCTACAATTTTAAAGGCTGGTGAAGGTAATGTCATCGCTAAAGAAGGCGCTGATGGTTTACTTGGATTAGCAATTCAGCATCCAGAATATCCTAAGGGATTAGGAGTAGTAATCAAAATTGCGCATGGATGGAATTCACAAGCAACATGGTATGTTGCCAGAGCAATTCTTGGTGTTCTTGGAATAAAACTTAGAAATCCATATCCTCTACACCGTCAAAAAGCCTTCATCGTCCCTGGAATAGTTCCTAAAAAATACCTTGAATCATTAGAGAAAATCGATACTTGGGATGAATGGGACCCTGACCAGGACAGATGGTCATATGATATCGAGGTTTGAAAATGCTTGAAATTGAAAATTTCATAGATGGTGAATTCGTTTCCGCTGTATCACAAGAATCCTTAGATGATTTCAATCCAGCAACTGGCCAGAAGATTGGAAATATTTCGAGTTCTAACCAACGTGATGTAGATAATGCAGTCAAGGCGGCTAATGATGCGCTTGCAGGATGGAGTTCTCTATCTCTAGATGAAAGAATAATTTGGTTAGAGAAGATTGCAGACGCTCTAGAAACAAAAAAGGAAGAGATTGCTAAAGTTGAAAGTTTAGACACAGGCAAACCAATCTCACTCGCAAGAAGAGTCGATGCGAGTCGTTCAATTACCAACTTTAGATTCTTTTCACGATTTGCTAAAGAACAAGAATCCCTAGAGTTTGAAATGACTGATGCAACTAATTACGTTCATAGAAAACCTGTAGGTATAGTTGGCTTAATCACTCCATGGAATCTTCCGTTATACTTACTGACATGGAAGATTGCTCCGGCACTTGTGATGGGGAACACAATTATAGCAAAACCGAGTGAACTTACACCACTTACAGCAAATCTCTTTGCCAAAACCCTACAAGAAATTGATTTCCCAAAAGGTGTTTTTAATATCGTACACGGACTTGGACCAGAAGCAGGTCAAGCGATTCTTGAACACCCAGAAATAAAGGCGATTTCTTTTACTGGTGGAACACAAACTGGACGTATAGTTGCTAGAACCGCTGCTCCACTTTTCAAGAAATTATCTCTTGAACTTGGTGGAAAGAATGCTAGTGTAATTTTAGATGATGCAGATTTAGAGTTAGCTGCAAAGGGTGCTGCGAAAGCGGGTTTTACAAATTCAGGACAAGTTTGTCTATGTGGTTCAAGAATTCTAATAGATGAATCAATTGCTGATGAATTTACTGCACTCTTAATTAAAGAAATAGAATCAATGAAGATTGGTGATCCACAAAATGAAGATACCGATATTGGTTCTGTAATTTCAATTTCCCATCTTGAGAAAGTGGAATCATACGTTGAACTTGCTTTGCAGGAAGGTGGAAACA
Source organism: Methanobacteriota archaeon (assembly GCA_002727485.1). The sequence goes on from PBXE01000005.1 coordinate 14,858, forward strand.
TTTTGATAGGTGGAAATAGGCCGATTTTAGACGGTAATAATGCCAATGGAGCATTCCTAAGCCCCACTGTAATTTCTGGTCTTGACATTAATTCACGTACTGCAACAGAAGAAATATTTGGACCAGTAGTTACTTTGCACACTTTCAAAGATGAGGCAGAAGCAGTAGAAATGGCCAATAATACTGATTATGGATTAGCTGGTTCAGTTTGGACAAAAAATTCAGAACGTGGAAAGGAATTCTCAAAACTTATTGAGACAGGCATTATGTGGGTAAATACTTGGCTTCATCGTGACCTACGTACTCCTTTTGGTGGCGTCAAAAATTCTGGAGTTGGAAGAGAAGGAGGACAGTGGTCTTTATCATTCTTTTCTGAAATGACCAACATCTGTGTAAAACATGGTTGAACATAGATTCAAAAGTGATACAGAAGAGTTAATCACATGTCAGGTAGCGAGTCTTTACCATTATTTGTTCTTCCAATGGTTGTATTACCGGGAGAAATTCAACAACTTAGAATATTCGAGCCTCGCTATCGTCAGATGCTTGATGATTGCTTACTAGATGAGAAAAATTTTGGATTGGTTCTAGATGATAATTCCACGCAATATAATGGCTGGAATGGTCCCCGAAAGTTTGGATGCGAAGTAGAAATTATACATCATGAAACAATCGGTAGTAATCACTTTGTGGAGATCTTAGGAAAACGCAAATTTGAGATTCAAGAAATTATCAGTCCTGCTTTACCACCTTTTACTGATGAATTAATGCAGGACTTAGTACCTGAAGAAGGCATCTACCCTGATCTTGAAACAATCCTAACTAAAATTCCAGAAGAAAGTGAATACCATAAATTATATCTTGCTGCAACAGTAGATTATATCGAACAAAAGTTGGTTATTGAAGATGAGAAGTTAGAGGAATTAAAATCACTTCTAAAAATCATTATTTCTAGAATCGGAAATAATTTACAAATTGATTTAGAAATTATTGATGAATGGGTCGAAAGTAGAATTGCTTTGATATTTGAAAATCAAGATAATTTATTGTACAATATTGCTGCGATGACAGTTGCTCAACTTGATAATAAGTATCAAATTTTAATTGCAGAAGATAGTGATGAAATCTATGATTTAATTATGGATAATCTCGTCAAAATCGCTTAAATTATCAATTTGTTTTTGTCCAATGGCTTCAAAACACTTAGCCAAGTGGACGTTCTATGTCCGTTCATGGAAAGGCAAGGAAGGTTACGACTCACACTTTGCAAGAAATGAAAAGAGCTGGTGAGAAAATTACTATGCTCACTGCTTATGACTTTTCGTTGGCTAAAATAGTTGATAAAGCCGGGGTCGATGTTATTCTTGTAGGCGACTCCGCATCCAATGTAATGGCTGGTCAAGTTACCACCGTGCCGATGACTCTTGACCACATGATTTACCATGCACAATGTGTCAAAAGAGCAGTAGATAGAGCATTGATCGTCGTAGATATGCCATTTGGAACTTACCAAGGAAACTCAGCAATCGCTCTTGAATCTGCGATTCGGATTATGAAAGAAGCTGAGGGACATGCTGTCAAATTGGAAGGAGGAGCCGAAATTGTTGAATCCATCCAAAGAATTCTAACTGCTGGAATCCCCGTCATGGGACATCTAGGTTTAACACCTCAATCAATCTATAAATTTGGTACGTATAGCGTTCGTGCAAAAGAAGAAGAAGAAGCAGAGAAATTAATTGCCGATGCAAAAATTCTCGAACAGGCTGGATGCTTTGGAATTGTATTAGAAAAAATACCTANGGAACTTGCAAAAAGAGTAAGTGAATCAATAAGTATCCCAACTATTGGAATTGGAGCTGGCCCTGATTGTGATGGACAAGTTCTTGTTCTTCACGACTTACTTGGGATTACCATGGACTTCTCTCCAAGATTCCTCAGAAGATATCTAAATCTAGCCGATGATATACATGGTGCGATAAGTACCTACTGTGATGATGTGAGATCAGGCGATTTTCCCAATGATGAAGAGAGTTATACTTCATAATGCAAGATTGAATGCTAAAATTGCTCCTGCAAATCCGCCGATGTTGACGGCAAATGAGTGCCATACNCCATACCTAAACGGAGGTAAATCGAATCTACCCCATGAAGTACTGATCCAAACCCAAATCAATAGAGGAAGATAACCTCCACAGAATAACGCACCCCAACCTGAAAACCAAATCATAATGAAATATGAGCCAGGTGCCAAAATGCCAAGTGAGTATTCCCACCATCGTGATTTTTCATCCTTAAGCAGAATGAAATAAAGTATTGGTGAAAGTAAAATTGTACCTATCATCGCAGCTTGAGGCGGAGATGGGAAATTGACAATAGGGTTTAGGAATCTCTCCGCTAAGAAACCTAGAATCATACCGATTACCGCCGGAGCAATGATATGTCTAATTCCAGTATCAAAGTCAAGTGCAGAAGGTTTTGAGACAGGGATAATTTGACTACTTACTGATACTGATGANTCCATAGTTTCGGATGTCAGTTCTCCCTCCATACCACGGGCAAACTGTGAACATGTTTGAGACTTCGCTTCATCAACACTTAGCCGATGAGGATATATCCCTACACCTAGTGCCATGTAACATGACGAAAGGTGAAATCGTTGCTGGATGTCTCGCACCTCACCCTCCACATCTCGTTTATGCAGAAAATCCNCCTCAAAATGAGCCTACTGCCGAAGGTGGTTGGGAGCAGTTAAGATGGGGCTATGAAAGGTTAAGAGAATCATTGTCAGAAGTAGATTATGATGTAATTGTAATCTTATCTCCACATTGGCAAACCTATGTTGGAACGCATTTCCTTGGATTACCGCATTTCAAAAGTCTCTCAGTAGACCCAATTTTTCCAAATTTATTCCGTTATAATTATGATCTAAATATCGATGTTGATTTGTCAAAGCAGATTTGCGATAAGGCCGAAAAGGCAGGATTAACCGTGAAAATGATGAATAACCCTGATTTTAGAATTGATTATGGTACAATAACTACTGGCCACATGTTTAATCCAAAATGGGATAAACCGATGGTAGTAATTTCAAGTAATCGTTCAAGTGCTTACTATTCTGTTGATGTGATGCAAGAAATGATGATGGAATTAGGAAAGGCAACAAGAGAAGCAATTCTTGAGAGTGGAAAGAAAGCGGTTGTNTTAGCAAGCAACTCACTTTCTCATAGACATTTCACTACTGAATCTGATGTTCCTGAAGATATGAGTAAAGAACACATTACCAGTCACGCTATGCACCTTTGGGATATGCGAATGATTGAATACATGCGCAGTGGACAAAGTCAAAGGATAATTGATGAAATGCCTGAATTCACAGAGCAAGCAATTGCTGAAAGTGACGGTGGCGGTTTTTCATGGCTATTATCAACTCTTGAACTTCCAACCTACCCTGCAATTCTTCATGGCTATGGAACAATTATTGGGACAGGTAATGCCATTGTTGAATGGCCTGTTTACAAGTATAAGGAGGGAGAAAAATGAGTTCTGGTGAATTGATTGATTCTTTTGTGGTCCCTGTCCACCCGCATACAGTCCTTGCCCCTGAGAAGAATCAAGGATGGGGTAAACTAAGGCANGCATATGATGAAGCTGCAAGNCGAATTGAAGAAAGCGATGCTGATNTGTTGATTATATATTCCACCACTTGGCCTAGNATTATTGGTCACCAAATTCAAGCGGACCCAAATCCACAGTGGGTTATGGTCGACCATGATTTTCATGATTTGGGTTCCATTAATTACTCATTTAACATCGACGCTGAATTTGCCCATCTTTGGAATGAAGCAAATAAGCAGAGAGGATTACAAAGCCGAACTGTTGCTTACAAGGGATTTCCAATCGATGTAGGTTCTGTCGTCGCTTTGACACTGTTAAATCCAGAAAATAAAATTCCTGCTGTTATTGTTTCCTCGAATGTTTATTCAAATCGAAGTGAAACTACTGTACTGGCTAAAGCATGTTTAGACGTGATTAAAAGAACTGGTAGAAAGGCTGTTGCAGTTACTGCAATGTCCTTGTCAAATAGAATGTTTACCGAAAATATCGAGCCTAAAGATGACAGAATTCACTCTCTCAAAGATGACGAATGGAATAGGAAAATTCTCGAATTCTTAAGTGAGGGTCGTTTAGAAGATGTAAGCCAATTATCTAGGACAATCCACAAGCAAATTAGAGTTCAAAAAGTTGTGACATTCAAACCTATGTGGTGGCTTTCTGCTATGAATGAAAATCGAAATAATTTAACTGGTGAAGTTCTTGCATATGAAGCGCTTCATGGAGCAGGTGGTGCTGTAATACACCTAAACCCAACACCCTCTGGATTAGGTGAAAAGGAATATGATGAAGACGATGTTGAAGTGTTTAGTGGAGAGAGGGGGGTTCTTGACTCCGATAATTCTATTGAAGATATCGATAGTAAAATCGGTGAATCGAATCAAAGTAGTCTTGGACCTGAATTATGGGACCCTACAGAGGCTGAAGGTTCTGTCAATACAGATAGNGCACCCAAGCCTGTTGGAGCATATCCCCACGCTAGAAAAGTTGGAGATTTAATCTATCTTTCAGGNGTAGGNCCCCGACAACCTGGAACCAATGAGATTCCTGGTGGCCCAATACATGANGAGAATGGAGTTGCCCAAGAATACGATATTANGGCTCAAACTAAAGCAGTAATAGATAANATCTCTCGAATTTTAGAAGAAGCAGGNTCTTCAATAGAAAAGGTACTAGATGTAACNTCTTTTCTNATAGATATGGATAGAGATTTTCAAGGATATAATGAAGTTTGGGCTGAAACATTAGGTAAAGTCGGACCTACAAGAACTACTCTCGCAATAAGAGCATTACCTACACCGATTGCTGTTGAGATGAAAGTTATCGCCAGCATATGAATACCGGATTTCGAACATTTATTGGCAATTTATTCAGTAATCAATAACTACTTTCGATTATTACAGGTAAATATAGAAGATGTTTTGCCATAAACCGGTAATTTGACTGACTTAGGAAGTGATGCATTGGACATTAAATCAACTACTGGTAAGTTGCTAAAAGGAGATTTATCTGGTATAGTAAACGATGTTAAATCCACAATAAAGAGAAGCNTGAGTTTGGTAGGAGTAATTATTGTAACCGTCGCTGCAAGTATTGGCTCAGGTTTATTCGTTCTACCATCATTTGCTGCTGCTGTNATGGGTACCGGAATTTGGCTGGCTTTCTTATTGGCAGGTATTGTATTTTTACCTGGAGCATTGTCGAAATCTGAACTATCTTCAGCAATGCCAGTCAATGGTGGAGCNTATGTATACTTAGAACGCTCATTTGGTCCTTTGATTGGAACAATTAGTGGACTTGGTTTATGGGCTTCGTTTTTACTAAAATCNGCATTTGCTTTAATCGGTTTTTCAGCATATATGTATGCAGTTACCAATTACCTTAACATAACTACAAACTCTACTTTTGTTATTATGTCAGCATTAGTATTAATCACTATTCTAAATATATTAGGCGTCAAGAAAGTCAAAGCTTTTCAGACACCGATTCTAGCCTTAACTACAATTCTAATTCTAATTATTTGTGTCATTCAATTATTTGATTCAAATTTTGACTTTTCTAGACCGATGAATGGTGCAATTGATGTCACTAAAAATGACCCCGTTATCATTGCTGAAGCTGCGGCACTGGTCTTTGTTGCTTACGCAGGGATATACAAAGCCGGTGCATTAGGNGGAGAAATAAAAAATCCAGAAAAAAATCTACCATATGGAATGCTTATTTCTTTACTTCTAATCACGCTACTCTATGTCTTTGTAACATTTATTATGATGGGAGCCATTGAAAATGAATGGTGGCTTGATTCAAATAATAATCCAAGAGAAGACCCAATTTTTGCTTTTGTCGATACTGTTGCATCGACTGAAATAGGAATTGCAATGGCACTATTAGCATTCTTAACNATGATTTCTGGNGCACTATCTGGATTACTTGCAGCATCTAGGTTCCTATTCGCAATGGCAAAAGATTGCCTATTACCCAGTTCTCTGAGTGAAACAAATGANAANTTCGGAACTCCTCAATGGTCAATNATTCTTACAGGTGTAGCTATGGGCGTTTGTATTCTTACTTTACCAGTCAAGGACGTGGCTAAACTAGCATCTGGTTTCCAAATAATGGTGATAGTCGCACTGAATGCTTGTGTAATTATCTTGAGAAGAGATAAATCAGAAAATAGTTGGTATCAGCCATCTTTCAAATCACCTATGTACCCATTTGTTCAAATTTTTGGTATTATTGCCGGTGCAATTTTAATTTATTTAATGGGTTATAAAGCCATAATTGGTGCAGTTGCTGCTCTAATTCTAGGGTTNGCAACCTACAAAATTTACGGTGAAAAAAATTACCAATCACAAATTACTAACAATAGCGAAAGTGAGTAATTGATTTACTAGTTAGGAAACTCTAGTCCATGAACCATCAGCACCAACATTCCAGTACTGAATTTCTTCACTAANGTCAACATACCANCCACTAGAGCCTTGTTCTGTACCAGGTACTGCTTGCATAACTCCTAGNTTTGCNGCTTGTGCTGCTAGTTTCTTCTTCTCGGANTCTGATATTGTTGGAATAGATGAATTATCCTNTTGTGATTCAATTTNTGTTTCAGAGGGTNTTCCAATATCGTCTTCATNATNATCATCATAATCATCATNATNATCATNATCATCANANTCATCATCAAATTCATCTTCAATCCAATCTTCATCATCAATACTTTTCGCTCTACGGACCAAAACTATCAATGTGATTAAAATTAATCCTAATAGGAAACCTGAAATTGTCATAGCAGTATTAGTAGAGCCAATTGCCCCTCCAAATAATACAGACTCAACATCGAAGAAATACTGAGTGATTAGACCATTCCACGAAATTGTACATGAACGATCAAGACCTGATTTACTGATATCGAGTTCCCAAGTATCACCAGTTACGAAATCTGAAGAACCAGAAGTACAACTTATTGTAGTGTTTTCTGGTTCAACATCAACTCTATTTCCATTACTATCGACACCATATATCTTCAACAGTCCCTTATCTCCTTGCTTAAATTCGGTCTTATCAGTGGTTCCGAAAATCTGTATTGCTTCACCTGGCTCAATAGTCAAATCAATAACTATTTCAGCATCATCTTGAATCAAAACCAAATCGTAATTACCTGCCATCTTGCCAGTAAATGACCAGTATCCACGACCTGAAGTAGATGGTTCGAAAATTCCAGTCTCATTTTCCATGGTAGTGTAGACTTCCTCAGCAGGGGCTAAATTCTGCCTCGAATCTGCAATTTGGATAAATAGTTCTGAAGTAACACCAGCCTGTACAGTTAATCCTTCGTCGAAATCAGTAATTAGAGTTCTAGCATCTCCTGCTGATACACTTAGAGTGACCAATGAGAAAACACCTGCAGCATTTACCTGGATTTCATGGCTACCTACATTTGTTGGAATCCACTTGCCTTCTGACAAAATCAACTGTAGTGTAGAATCTTCACCATCGATAGTCCAATTAAGCCCAATGTCTGACAATTGATTTCCGTAAGAATCATAGAACTTGGGATTGAGATCAAATGCAACATCTACAGGAATCTCCATTCCTTGCCCTTCTAGAGTGATAGTAGATAGTTCTCCAAATCCAACTTCAAATTGAATAAAACTATCAAATCTAATATCTGTAGAATCATCATACCATGTTGATTCAAAACGCCAAAATCCAGTTGAATCTGGTACTAAAGAAGCCCATGTTTCATATTGTGTGAGTGCAGATGAATTTCCAACTGCGGTAGTAATAGTAGCATTAACTGGCCATTCATTACCTGCTAAATCAAATGCATAAACAGATAATGAAGATTGTTGGCCTGCCGAAATAACCGGTGGGGATAATTTGATTCTTGTATCTATTGCAGTACCATGCTTCACAAGAACGGTTTGGGTAGAAGTTATATCAAAATCAACTACAGTAATTTCTTGAAAACCTTCAGTCATTGGCGTCCAGTAAACTCTTCCATCGTTTTGAGTTAGGGTTCCCGAAGTAGTTGAGAAATTAGTTATGCTGGGAGTTATTGTTCCAGAATAACCTAGATTATCTGTTCTAAAACAAGTCAACTCATATACTTCACCTGCGATGAAATAATCTGGAGATGGAATTATTCTCAATTCCGACGTTGTCGCATCAGATGGAACTACTCTAATCACACCAGTTCCAGAAATACCACTAGCAGAAACCGAAACATTCCAATATCCTGGATGGGTTGCAAAAAACCACCCTGTACTGTTGACAGTGCCATTTTCAACACTCCAAACTTTAGGCCCTGCTAAAGTATTTGACATTTCAAAACCATTTATGTCAACTAATGAAGGATTTAGTTTTACAATTCCCCCACTCTGAATTTGCATTACATTCGGGAAAATAAATTCATGAGGATTACCTGCTACTACTTCTATAATTTCTGAGGTTTCCATTTGATACAATCTTGCAACAACATGGTACTCTCCGATATCTTGAGGCACCCATTGTGGAGTTCCTTGACCAATATAATCTCCATCTACTGTCCAAACAGCATCTAAGGTCGGTTTTGGGTTTCCTCTTGCATCGAGAAGATTTGCTGTTAGAGTATTGGGAACAAGCACATTGGCAGAATTAATAGAAATCTCAATTGATTGGCCGATTCCTGCTTCTACGGTCATATTGTAGATTGTAGAAAGGGTTCCATGAGTCGCTTGTATTGAGATTACCCCTGAACTCCAAGGGTAAAATGTACCATCATCGGTAATAGTTCCATTAGTTGATGACCAAGAAACTTCTCCAGCAACAACACTATTTACAGAATCATAAAGAGTGGCAGTAAATGTAATCACTTCATCTGCAGTCATAGAAAGCTCTGGAGAAGTGATATCAATTCTAACGGCAGAACTATTGAAAGATACATCTTGACTATCTCCTAGTTCGTTCACATAGTCAGTAAATGGATTAAAGATTCCAACGCACAATAGTACAATTATTGTGTGTGCAATTAATCTCTTCATTATTACCCCTCATCTCTTGCCGACTTATCAATAGTTATCAAACAAACCCTTACTCAGTCCATTCGACCCATTCCGATTGACCTGACTCCCGATAGTACCAAGTTTCATCATCTGCTTGACCCCATTCAGTTCCATCATCTTCAACTCTGTAATCAATTATCCAGTCATACTGACTTTCTTCCTCAGGTTCCTTAGGTTCAGGTTGGGAAATTGGCTCTGGCTTCGTTGGTGGTCTTGCAGGAGGCATGGCAACCTGAGGAGTAGTAGTCGCAGGAGTTGATATTACTTCATCGACATCATAATCAAATTCATAATCATCTTCTTCATCATCATAATAATCTCTTTCTCTTCTTATGAATCTAAATCCAACAGCCAGTATAGCTAATGCGATTAAGATAATCATTCCTGCTCCAACATAATACAAAGATCCTCCAGCAGCGAAGAAACCTGCAATGTTTCCTTCAACTGTATAGTTAACCTGTTGTGATACGGAACCTATGGTAATAGTTGCAGTTTGCTTACCCTCGTCAAGTGTTTCAATATTCCAAACACCCTGTCCTTTGTAAGTAACATCACCTCTGCCAGTTGCATCTAAACGAGAAGTCGAGGCAGGTATGTCAATTATGTTCCAATACTCATCATAAGCAGTAACTGAAATAGATAAACTCTCTAATTGTTCTAAAGTAGTCTTAGATACATTGACATCGATATACTTTGGACTTGACAGTGATAATACTATGACATTGACTGTGTCAGTACTAGCACCAAATGTTGCTGATAAGGTATAATTTCCGCTAACTCTTCCGTTGAAAATATACTCTGCCTCACTACTTGTAGAGTTAATGTTGTATGGCAATCCGCCATTTTCTTTCCAGTCTACAACTTGAGGGAATTTATTCCCATCAGAATCAAAACCGTATACAATTAAGCTTACTTCGTCTCCAGCATCTTGACTATCTGCTGATGCTTCAATTTCAACATATAGCGCATTACCGTTATTCACATCAATGTTGAAACTCTCAGTTAAATTCTGTGTGCGTTGATTTACCGCATAAGCATAAATTTGCCAGTTTCCACTTTCTGATGCTTCCCAAACCATCGAATTGAGTTCTAATTGAGAAGTAATATCTGTTTCTTCACCATTTGATAAGTCGACCAAAATCCATGTAATTATGTTAGAATCAATACTATTTCCGTCTGAATCACTTAACTGTGAGGAGAATGAGACCCACTCATCAGCAGTGATTGTAAATTGATTGTTTAAATCAGTGGATGTAAATCCATTGAAATCTATAGCAGATATTATGAAATTCTCTAAATCACCTGTAGAAACCATAACTGAAATTTCTTCAATGTAGATATTTCCATCTTCGGTATAACTGGCTTTGATCGAGTAAGCATTACCCGATTCATGAACTGGTGAAAATCTAGTCTCTGTCGAATTGGAGGTTTTAGATAATTCAGTCAAATTGGCCCATTGCGGATGTTCTATAGTCCAGTCAACTTGTGGATACCATACGTTTCCTTTAGCATCATAGGCTCTAATCTCAGCATCAATCGTTTGATCTGCAGTTAGATTAAATGTCCAACCATTAGAAACTACTTCGTTAACTAAAATCTGCAATTCTTCTATTGAACCACGAGAAACGAAAACAGATACATTTTCAGAGAAGCCCTCATATGTTGCAATGATAGTTTTTGTTCCTTGGAATGTTGGCTCCCAAGTATGTGTAATTCCAGGTGTAAGAATGCCATCAGCAACTGAAGTCCAATTTTCAAGTGGAATAATTACTGGTAGCCTATTACCATTAACATCAATTCTAGTAGCATTAATTTCTAATAATTCATCAGCAGTTATTGCATTAGAAGATGCTACTAGTTCGAGAGATGCTATCTCACCATAAGTGACTTCGACATCGATTGAATCAGTCAAACCTGTAGATGTTGAGATTGTAACTGTCCAATTACCGATTGATACACCGGTATAATCCCCAACCAGAATATTTGGTTGAGGTGGTTGACTATGTGGAGTATTAGTTTGAACCTTTATGATATTTCCATTGGTTGTACTGAATGAATAACTACCTACATCATCAAACCAAACCAGATTGTTATTCTGGTCATAAACAGTAGCATAAACAGGACATGAAGTACCCGAAGCCAGGATATTTTGACAACCTTCTATGAATATAGTATCGGGGGCGCCAGGTGTGACTGTAACAGTAAGGTCTACTGAAAGACTTGTCGAAACACCGGTCCACTGAGCAGTTAATGTTTGCACACCGACGCTATATGGTGAAAATACCGCTCCATTAACTCCACCCATGGAGCCATTAGTGGAGAAATAATTGATTATTTCACTTGTAACAATATTACCATACTGGTCAAGAACATAAGAGTAAATTTCTGCTGTTTCATCTGCCGTAATAGTTTGACTGAACATAGAGTTTGTACTATTAAGTGAGGCAACTAAAGTAACTGGAATACCGGGTGATATATCTATTACGTAATCAGTACAAATAACTCCATAGCATGCTGAAATAGTTTGAAGGCCGCTGAATGAAGGATTTAATGAAATACGAGAAGTATTCAAAACTGAAATGATTCCAGAAGTTGTGCTCCATTCAATTGTCCCACCTAAAGGTACAGATGGATGATTTAAATTGCCAAATTGGTCGAATGATTGAACATCAAACACAATTGGGGTATCGGCATCAAATGTAGTTGCTGAGGTTGTGATGTTCAAAGATGAGGTATTGGTGGTATGGAATTCAAACAGTGGCTTTTGATTCTTATTTGCATTAGCATCACTTGAATACACATTAACCAAACCATCTAAAACTGTTCCTGAACTAATTGGATTTGCTATAACTATCCAATGTCTTTCATCATCAACTTGCATCCCCTGCATAGCTATTTGGAAATTCAATTGAGAGTCCGTACTGGTGTAAGTTTGGACATCAAGTGGGTTTATGTCATAATCAACTCCTGCGGTTAAACCAGGATTTACTCCAGTTGTATTCCACGTAATTCCGTACTCAGTCCATGAAGTATCAAGGAATTCATGTACGGAGAATTCAATTTGATAAGCACCACCTGACAGGTCCCAAGATTCTACGAATAAAGTTAGATCAATAGAATGAACTGATTGTGTTTGATTTAACGGAATTTGACTGGCATCAAGAGAAATCAAACCATAACAAAGCGAACCAACAACATCATTACAACCTGTTCCAAGTGTAATAGTATCATCACTTCCATAATTTGAATCAGCAAATCCATCTGTGATAGTAGAGTCTCTAACTTCTACATGACCATATTCAATAACTTCTGCAGCATCTTGTATTTCATACACATATGTACCATCATTATTGAAATAATGTGTTGGATCTCCAAGAGCGAAACTCCATCGGGACGAAGAAGGTCCTGGAATTGTTTGATTTATGGCCTGTACCCACCAAGAATACACTTCTCCAACTTCTAATGAAGAAGAGCTTGTGAATGTGTTACCAACTATCTCTGAATCAATTCTAGAATCATAGGTTACAATCGAGGTAGAATTACTCAGTGAAAGGATATACGCAGTTGCTCCTGTAGAGGCTGCCCAGGATAGAGTAACAGAATTTACACTTGAGATAGTTTCGCCAGTAGTATCGTATAATACTGAACCATCTGAAGGAGAGGTTAATGCTGGCTGTGAAGGAGGTATTATACCACCAACATTATCGACATATTCCAATACTAACTTAGGTTGTAAATTTTCAGGCCCTTCCGAAGTATGGAAATCATAACCTGAAGAAACATTAGCTGCATCAAGAATTATCGTGAAAGAAAGATTACCGGATGCAAGATTTGCTTGACCAAGACTAGTCAAGTCCCATTGAACCACACCAGAATTACTAGGTGTAATTGTTGTTCTAGTTATTTCGGTTGTTGAGCACAGAGGAGCGCTTGCAGCAGTAACTGTTTGTTCAGAGAAACTAGAACATGCAAAAGCAGAAACGGTGAGAGGAGAAGTTGACTGACCCGCAGATTGTAGATTCAATTCAAGAATCATCGATGTAGGAGTAATGGCATTTGGCCACGGGATATTTGATAGATCGAAATCTAACAGTATGTCACTATTACCTCCAGTAGATGGGTCATAACCTAGTCTCAATAAGTTGTCCTGTCCAGTATTAACCAGATTATTCGCATCAATACTCGCATCTAATACTTCTGGCAAAACCCCAGTCGATTCAAAAATTGATGCCCTTGACAACTCATATGTGTAATTACCCGTTCCATCCGAAGATCCTAAATCAGAAGGTATTCTATACTTGAAAGTCGTTGAATAATCACCAATTCTATAGTCTTGCTTGGCGAGCATTTTCCAATAAATCCAGTTATCATTAGCCATTAAGTCTATTTCTGCTGAATCATTGTAACTTAGAGTATTAGAAGAACTGTCCCATGAAAAATTCTCCGGAAGATCGATTGTCTCAGTCACACTATCAATACAGTTGAAAAGTCTCTGATCGTAACTAAAACAAAACTCCCAGTCTGTTGCGTTCGTATTTGTTTGTGTTAAACTATAATCGATTTGGTCAACATTTTGTGGAAGAGGTGATGAGTAATTCCATAATGTGGCACCATCTAAAGGAGTTGATAGAATCGGTGCAATTGGTATCCAAGGATTAGTATCACGATATTCAATAACCAATTTTGGCCTGTAATCGACATTTGAATTCTCACTATCTGCAAAGTGGAATTGACCTTGAATAGCTCCATTAGAATCGTATTCCGGCTGAAGGATAACCGATAAATTCTCATCTCCGTTAAAGATTGATTTCTGTAAGATGGTTGTAATATCACACTTCTTTTCTTCTACTTCAGTATCAAAGTAATTGTGAATAATTGGTAATTCACTATCTGAACTATGGAATGCACCTGGTGCAACCCAATTAGAAGATGAACTTGGAGAATTCCAGGTTGAAGATTCGTCCCAATCTGTTATCATACTGGAGCAGTAAAATTCTTCTAATCCAGAACTATTGCTAATCTCTGTAAGAACCAAATATGCTGATATTACATCATAGGCCGAAGGTAATGGTAGAGAAGAGAAATCAAATGACACTAGTGAACTGGAAACTGCATTCGAATTAGAAGGACTTGTACCAACATAAAGTCCTTGTCCATTCTTTGAATTAGTTGGGTCACCTTCATCTAAGTAAGTATCAGAAGTGATTAGTGGATACGATAGTTCGCTTACAATGGTTCCATCCTGTAATTCAACAATCGCGTCTGTAGAATCGAGTTCCTCGCTTATTTCATTAGGAATCCAATAGCTTGTTTTATTACTAGTATAACCAATCATTCCGTTTTCAATACCTTGTACTGACCACTGAATATGATTGGAAAAATCTAGATCAATAGGTGGATAAAATTCTAGATTTACNAAATCGAAATAGGATGGATTAAGTCTAGAATCATATACTATCTGNCCTGCCATNTCNTCGTTNANATCATTGTCAATGAAAACTCTCCACGNATCTGGNTTAAAACTAATTGAGGANGGTAAACTCCATTCGAAAGTTGGGGACTTGTCAGCGATCAATGCATGAGAAGAATCATCCCAAGAAATACTGTTATCAGCGGGTAAATCGTTCATTGGGTAGTCTTGAGAAACCGGTGCTGAACCATTGGCCCAAATTAATTCTAAGTACGGNCTATTTGTAGAAGCATCAACTGATGAAAAATGGACCATTCTATCATAAGTATCAATCGTACTGTAGAGCATAACTGATAGAGAATTAGTACCAGAAGAGATAGCCTGTTGAACCGCATATGTAACATTCCATTCCATCCAGCCCAATGAGGATTGTTGAATATCTAAAATTGAACCGATATCAGTTCCAATTCCTCTACCGCCAACCTGTGACCANCTACTATTGTTATTACCATTNTANGATGAATGATTTCCATCAACTGTCCAAGGTTGTAATATTTCTCTAACTGCAATAGACTCTCCTACGGTTGAAAGTGAAGGATTACTGTATAGATGTAAGTGTGCTGATATAACTCTAGAATTAAATGGCTGAAGTTCAGCATCTATGCTCATTCTATACAGGCCAGAGGAGTTATACCCTGTATTAGTAGTACCAACGAGTACTTCCAATTCTGATTTATGATTGGGTTGGAATTGCACATCTTCATCGACAATGTAAGTGTCTTCAAAGTGTGGCAAAGATACATCTGGAAGAACCTCATTNTGACGNAATACCTGAGACATATGATCTTGATCAATCAATGTGAAATCATTATCTGGAATAAAGAAGTGCGAAGTTGCAGACCAGTCACCTAATTGATAAGTCGAGGAAAGACCTCTCACTCTCCAATACCATTTCTTGCCTTCATCTAAATCATTAGATAACTCAAACTCAGAATTAACCATATCAAAACCTGGGTCATTCCAAGAAGTGTATGATTGTAATTCAGGAGAAGAAAATGTATCGCTAGTATCNATATCAATAGCCCATCCAACTATTTGAGAGTTCGATGAAGTGTTCCATTCGAATGTTGGATNTTGGATATTTTCCAANGTAAATCCAGTCTCATAAAGCCATTCTCCATTAACAGGAGATTCTAAGATTGGAATACTAGGTAACTGATTTGAGCCAGGAACATAAATGAAAGATAGTTCGGGATTATTTGCACNATTGTAATTTGAATTAAATCTNAAGAAATTTGAACTTGTNGATGCACTCTGTGGAATGTCTAGAATAAAATCAACTGGCCTCATTTCTCTCAATGCAAACTGTGTTGCTGAAGTAATATTCCAAGTGAATTTATCACCTTGTAGAGCAGTATTAGGTATATTTTGTACGTCCAGAAGTTGCCCTCTATCAGCACCTCCTACGCCAGGAATAGCCCACGAATTATCGCCATCATAGGAATTCCATGTTACTTCGGATTCTGACCAATTATGGTTATTGCCTTCCCACAACCCGACATCTCCGGGATTAGTTAATGAGTCAAGTGTCAACTCNAGNGATGAAGATGTCACTGCATATCCTTGAGGNAATACATAATTTGTCAAATCACATTGNAAAATACCGACAATTTGACCTATTGTAGGGTCGTCTTGTATTTGGATGTAAGGAGATCCNAAATCATTGAAATTCGGNGCATAACTNAGTAAAGATGAATCTTTACANCTCGGAATANTTTCTTCNCCTGATTCAATACCTTGGCTCAAAGTCATCTGATAATTATCTCCNCCNAACCAAGTTGAGGATAATGAACTTACTAAGAATGATGATTCANCATAACTNCCAAATCTATTGTCATTATCATAATTAATCATCCTCCAATGATACATATTTCCTGTATCTAATGGAGTATTAGCGCCAAAGTCNNAANNATTTATTGGATAAAACACCTTACCAGTATCAAAACTTGTTATAATGTCTCTAAAGTACTCATCATTCGAAACCTCAAAAATATAATTGTATGAAGATACTGAAGATGAATTCCACTCCAACACAGGCGTTGTATTACCTGACAAGTTATGTCCTGACTGGTTCCAAACTGGGTGTCCATCAAGAGGATAAATTTGTTCGGGAACATCAATTGTAGAATTGGAAGTCCATGAATAAATAATTTCAACATAAGGCTCATTTGTCATAGTTCCTATTTCTGAAGTGTAAAAACTGACGGTATTAGTTCCTGAAGAATGACTTTCACCTGGAACTCTACCGACAATTGATAATTCAATAGGGTCTTCAAAACCACTATCTAACTCTTCTTGTAATAAATTCTTGAAAGAGAATTCGAAAACAGAATCAACTTGTGTACTGTCTAAATTTGTCATTTGAGATGCTTCTAGTCCATACATTCCTCCTTCAANCCANTGNTCAAGAGTGTTAGAATTTCTCCATGAAGCCTGTGACTCAAGCCATGAATCAATACTATTTTCATGAATAGAAAGAACAACATTACCTCCAAATGTTGAACTTCTGGTTAAAACCAAATTTGCATCAAGAATTGTAGAGTTAGAATGAAGTCCTAATTTATCTATGTTTAGTCTAGTATGGACTAATGATTCAGCTGATAAAGATGGGCTAATTGTTGCAATATTATTTCCTCCAAGATTGGAGTTAGGAAAGGCTGAGTTAACTTCAACATCTTCGATAAGCTTGAATCCNATTGTATTTAGAACTGCAGAATTTAGAATTAAGGTNGCAGTTCCATCATTATTATTTGTAGTCTGCAAATCTGGAAGAATAAAATTNCCNGNTAACCAATTACTTGACATTGAGGTTGANTCGATTGATCTGTAACGGTAGTATACATATCCTCCAGGANTGATACTATCTTGATTTGGAATTGTGAAACTACCNGATGTAGAATTGCCTGTAAATGCGTTGTTCATGGTACTGTATAACCAATCTAAATCACTTACATCTCTAAAATCTTCACTTAATGAAAACTGGAATTCAACACCCGAACCATTGAGGTTTTGATAACTAATTGTAGGAGTGGTTTGAGGCTGTAAAATGAAATTCGGCGACATAAGTGCTGTATCATNNGAAGCGAAATTAGATTCAACACTGCCNCCNTCNCCNGGACTCAATGANTTGACAATTAAAATTAATTCTGGCTC
This sequence comes from Methanobacteriota archaeon, assembly GCA_002727485.1. The sequence continues at coordinate 32,636 of PBXE01000005.1, forward strand.
ATAAGTTAAATTCTGGTTATTCGCTTTCTCACAATCAAGCATTCCACCGACGGATGATATAATGAAATCAAATGATTGTTCAAAATTAATGGCACTTTGCTGAACTAAGTGAGTAACATTATAACTTACTTTGTAAATTCCAGTTGAACCTACTTGGGTGTATGTCGCAGGTGGTTCCCATTGTGAACGATCGTTGGNNCCATCTCCTCCAGATTGCTGCCAGAAAGTAGAGAAATTAGCATTGAACCATGTGGCTTCACCAGCTCTCCAATCTCTAAAAATATTTGATGAATATGATTTAATTTGATTTATAGGAGTTCCATCAACTACACTGCAGTGAAGGTTTAATGTAGCGGATTCAACTGTTTGAACTGCAGTTATAATATTTAGAAATCCATACATTCCTCTTGCTTCATTACTTGAGTTAACACCAATTAAGTTGGTTGGTTGTCCAGAGAAATCAAAGTTTGAATCTATATTTGAGATATAAGTCTCTCCGATAAAAGTAGGCCTNACAGGGGTATTNGANGTAATANTTTCATCTTCGAAATCTTCGAAATTATGGTTTGATTGTGCTACAAGTAAATCCGCTGAAAGGAACATTAGTGCTAGTAAAATCGCGGCGGCGCTTCGGCGGGAATTAGTCTCGCTTAACATGGGACTCATNCNNTGAGTGAAGACCCTTTATACTGTCTTTTCGCTTGAATATATAAGAAAGAACAGAATAAACGATTTGATAATGGTCAAAAAGCGAATATTCAAGGGCGCTCGACTATGAGGGGATAATATGAGCGAACTTTGGGTTGAAAAACACCGACCTCAATCGGTATCTGAGATTCGCGGCCAGCCTGCCGTGGTGCAACGATTGACTATTTATGCGGCAAAAAAAGAATTCCCNCACTTACTATTTGCTGGACCTCCAGGAACAGGAAAGACTACTGCAGCNATGGCACTAACGAAGGATGTATTCGGNGNNGATTTTAGACAAAATTTACTCGAGATGAATGCTTCTGATGAACGAAAACTTGAAAGTATTAGGACCAAAGTAAAACAATTTGCTAGAACTAGTCCCTATGGGGGTGCGTCTTTCAAGATTATTTTTCTTGATGAAGCTGATGCTTTAACCAATGATGCTCAAGGAGCATTGAGAAGAATAATGGAGCAATATGCCGAAACTTGTAGGTTTATTCTTTCTTGCAATTATTCATCAAAAATAATTGAACCGATTCAATCTCGTTGTGCTGTTTTTAGATTCCGCCCGCTTTCTGATGCGGATGTTACATCCCAAGTACACCATGTAGCAGATGAAGAAAAGGTAAAATTAACTGATGACGCTGCTGAAGCACTAACTCGTATTTCCCAAGGAGATTTGAGGAAGGCTCTAACAGCATTACAAGTAGCTGCTGCGATAAATATGGANGTNTCNAGAGAATTAATTTACGAAACCTCTGCNACTGCACCTCCTGAAAGNTTACATCAATACCTAATGGCATGTCGAGATGATGGATTCCATGCAGCAAGAAGACGTCTTAGAGAATTACTGGACAAATACGGCCTTGCTGGAACAGATTTTGTCAATCAATTACATCGGGAATTATACTCTGCTGACTTCTTGACAGAAGAAGCGAAACTAGATTTAACCGAATGGATGGCTGAAGTTGATTATAGGCTTGTAGAAGGCGGCGGCGAGCAAATTCAACTCGATGCATTAACTGCTAGATTAGTAACCAATTTGAAGCAATAATTCACTTTTACTTTTAATCTCGGGGTGTAGATAAATCACTACTATGCTTGCTACGACGGGAATTTGATGAAGACTATACAATTGGTATTGGATGCACTCTGTTGGACTCCTATGGCAGGATTTATTAGATATTCTAGAATAAGAAGAATAAATAGAATCGCCTCAGAAAACTATGACATCAAAAGAATAAATGAACTATTAAACAAAATTCTAACTGTTCATGGAGACATGTTGTCATAATCACTCCAAGGCTTCAACGATTACAAGTGTCCAATCATATTCACGTGTGTTGGTCCATGGATCTCCTTCCTCTGTTATCGAGACATTTATTTGGTAAGTTCCTGCAGAAAAGTCACTGCCTAATTGTATCGCAAATGCTTGATCCTTAGAGTGCGGAATCAAATTAGGTGCTGAACTATTATCAGTCTCGTTGGCCGATGAAATCCGTTCACTATTTTCAGACCAGAATGTAGAATTGCTATCAATAATTGTAGAATTTGTTTGGTGTGTCAACTCTACAACAACATTTGCACCATCAGAATTGACATTATCTGCTAATCCAAACAGTAACCAGATATCGCCGTCTAAGACTCCTCCATTTTCAATTGTCCAAATAATTTCACCGTTTTTACTGGACTCTTCATTGAATAATAAATTACCATCATCATCAGCAGCAATTGCCCAACCATTGGCTAATTTTGGTGCAACAATATCTCCGAATGGAGGATTGACCAAAAGAAAAGCTAGNGCAAGGAAAGTGAATGTGTGCAAGAAACCNGCTTTAATCCAAGTACCCTTTGTATAAAATTCTTGGAAGGATTTAGGCATTACCATTCTATGTACTTGGGGAATCAAAATCATAGCACACAATGGCATCAGATACAAAATATCTGATTTTTCTTGAGATGTATTTGGCATCAATACGAACCGCATTGCCAAAGAAACAACTACAGCAAAAGTTAGTACTAGCCACATTGAAGCAGTATCTGCTTTTTCTTTCTTGACATGTTTGACTGGATCGAAAGCCTCGATTCCTAAGTCTGCCCCACTGCGGCGAACCTTTCTCTCTTGGGACGCTGCACCAGAACGCTGTTTGCGCTCAGCAGCAGCGGCTGCCATGGCTGTTTGGAGGTCGACCATAGACATCCGGAAAACTGAGAGTGCATGAAGGCTACGGAAGATTTCAAACATGAATTAATGTTTCTAGAGTTGAAAATCATCCGCATTATTCAAAGAGTAAGTGCCACACGCCGAATCAAGCCGGGGTGGCGTAGTTGGTGGCGCGTCGGACTCATAGGGCAGCCTTCAAGGCAATCGTATGACGTGCAATCTCCTTGCGGTGTCTGAGACATCCGAAGGTCGCGGGTTCAAGCCCCGCTCCCGGCACCATATTTTCTAATCGTATGTACCATGGACTTATATTCAAAATCCTTTAGGCTCGAATGAACTACATTTGGAAGTGAATCAATGACTAGGCTATTGCAAATGAAGGATATTCAACGTTACTATGAAACTCCAGCTGGAATCGTAAAAGCACTTGATGGTATAGATATTGAAATTCACGAAGGTGAAAGAGTAATTTTACTAGGTCCATCNGGTTCAGGAAAAACTACTCTGCTGAATTGTTTGTCTGCTCTTGATAGCCCTACAAATGGGGAATATGTGTTCTTGGAAAATNTAGTTCCTAGAAATGACTCCGAAAAGATGACTTCTTTCCGTAGAGAAAATATCGGATATGTTTTCCAATTCTTCAATTTATTACAGGATTTAACAGTTTTAGAAAACATCCTCTTAATCCAAGAATTGGCGGGAAAAAAAGACCCTGTTCGAGCGAAAGAATTGTTGAAACTAGTCGGACTAGAGGCNGAAGTCGATAGATTCCCTGGCGAGNTTAGTGGAGGACAACAGCAAAGAGTTGCTATTGCAAGAAGCATAGCAAAGAAACCAACACTATTACTTGGAGATGAGTTAACAGGAAATCTAGATACTGAAACCTCACAAAAAGTGATGACAGCACTGGTAAAAGCATGTGAGCAAGAGAATATTACTGCAGTATTTGTNACCCATGATGAAGGACTGGTTCAATACGCTACAAGAGTAGTTAGAATAGACAGTGGAAAAATAATTTCAGATGAAAAAATCAACTCGAATTGAGGTGAGATTATGTCAGAAACTGATAGTAAATCTACAGGCTTGGGAGTTAAATCAAGCCGTAGNCTNCTAAATAAGAGACTGGCTAGAAGTCTTTGGAGGACTAAATTACGGCTATTTGCAGTAATTTTCATGGTTTCNGTNGGNGTNTTTGCTGGAATNACNTTTGGAGGNTATTCGCANAATCTTGAGGGNATGTATGATACAATGCATGGCGATGATGAGGAAGGAGCAAANCTTGCAGATTTATGGATNGATAATNGAAGTTCTATTTGGTCTGCCGAGCAAGTCAGTANTTTCTGTGAACATCTAAATGATTCATGGNATGATANTGTAANNGGTGAACTTGATTCATGTGAAGGAAGAACTGTAATTCAAGGCGCATTGTTTCACGATGATGGTAATGGAGAACAAATAATCAATTCACTTTGGCATGGAATTCCTGCAGATGCAAACTCTGACAGAGTTTGGATGCCGAGTGGACATGGTAAAGGTAGAGTTGCATCTACTGCAAATGAAATTGTAATTGATGCACACGTTAGTGATGCTCTTGATTTGAGTATTGGTGATAACATAACTATTGGAGCAGGTACTGAAAGTATGGATTTCCAGTTGGTTGGAATCGGATATCATCCTCTACATGTATTGATGGCGCCTGAAGGATCTCTGTTTCCGCCTGAACCCGGTCAATATGTAGTTGGATATCTTTCAGATTCAGGAATGGCAAGGCTAACTGGAAACGAACTAGGTTCTAGCAATACAATTCTCCTAGACATTGAGGGCACTCCATCTTTTGATTTACCAGATACTGAAGAATACGAGGGAGAAGAAATAGATTTGGTGAAATCACTCGTTGATGACTCGCTGAATCAATCCGATTTAGATGCGAGAGTTCGTGATAGAGGTCAAAACGAGGCAGTAGAAGTAATGCGTCAAGACTTGGAAGGTGCAAAGAGAGCAACAATTCCTTTCACGGTAATGATTGCAGCCATTGCATCTATCACTATTGTGCTGAGTCTGCAGCGTTTAGTTCAAAGTCAAGCAAAAGAAATTGCAGTTCTAAGAACGCTTGGTATATCTCGATTATCTCTCATGCAGGGTTACTTAATTGCCCCACTAGTTATTGGAGCAATTGGTTGTTTCATCGG
>PBXE01000018.1 GCA_002727485.1 Methanobacteriota archaeon
TGCAAAGGGCCCCCTTTGCTTAGGCCTCTTGTCAGTGGGTACCCTAGTTATCGTATACGATACAAAGGGGCACCTTTTGTATTTTGTAATATCAACTGAGGACTTTTCTACACCATTCCGATATCTTCTAATTCTTCTGATAATACATGGGAATTGATGCCCTCAATGCTTTAGAGTTACCAGACCAAAGCTGACTGGATTCAATTTTATGCTAAAGATGCTCATCAAGGCCCACCCCAACCTGACAAACCTCCCACGCCCATTCCCCCCCATCCTCCACTCATCATGGAATCTAGAATGAACATGAACACGATGCCGAAGAAAAAGAGTATAACCATGAGTATAAGGATGGTTTCTCCAACCCTACCTTCGCTATTGGCTAACATTCCTATGCATCCGAGTGCAAGAAATAAACAACAGCATGCAAAACCTTCAACCTGACTTGTATCGAATCCCGCCACCAATGAAAAAAAAGCACAAATGAACAACCACGGGGCTAATGCACCGAGGGTACTGCTTTCATTCTCTTCGTTCGGTAAAACAATTCGATTGGTGTTGTTTTCAGCTTCTTCGAGTGGCACCCAACTTAAACCATCTTCACTCAATTTCAATCCTTTCTTACGCATATTGGAGAGAATTCTTTTTCGCTCTTCCAAAGCAGTTTCAGGTGATTCTTTACTTGATGGGTCAATCATTTAATCACTCTTCTTCTTTTGTTCTTCTCTCCATCTAGTAACTCTATCTTTGTTTGTCATATTCTCTTCTTCCCATTCCTCTGTAGTCTTTACCTTTGCATCCATTGTATAACCTGCTCGTTCAGCAATCCAATATGGTAATCCTCCTGCTAGATAAAACATGAATAATAACAAAAAACCTAGGCAAAGGAATGCTCCTACATCCTTAGTTGCCATGAACAATCCTACCATATTTTAACATAAAATATTACTCAATAATTCCGGAATCCGGTAATTTTGAGTAAAGTTATTGAGGGCTTTTTTTGAGTGGAAAAACGTGGTGCCGGGGGCAGGATTCGAACCTGCGAAGCTTTACGCAGAGGATCTTGAGTCCACCCCCTTTGACCGCTCGGGAACCCCGGCTAATGGTATTGCGTGGAACATTTCATTCTTGATTATTCCTCTTCACCAATATTATCTAGTTCACTAGGTCTTGGTGGCGCAGCATATCTTTTCTTGGAAACATTCTGCCTATGTAATTTAGTATATTGCTCTAATTCTTTTGAACTTCTATAATAAGCAAATCCAAACCCTCCAACCAATAAGAATATGAGTAATAATACAAGTCCAATTAGACCATTCAATTCTCGATTAGAAGAATCGAATTCTTCAATATCATTAATCTCTATTTGTCTCGATTGTGAATAATTTACTAACTCAATTGTGATTATGATTTGTTCAGTTGTCCAAACTTCAAAATTCCAATTTGTCTCTGTCCATTTGCCTGGTTCAATTTCAATAAATCTAGCCTCCAAAATTTTACCATCGTTATCTTTTAGATTCACTTCAACAGTTCCATTGAGTTGGCCCAAGTTAACAATTCTAGTCATTATTTCCAAATCTTGACCAAAAATCGGACTATCTGATTCAACAGAAATTATATCTAATTTAGGTTCGAAATCAACCCAATTGAATTTAGGTAAAATTGGTTCATTTGATGTACCTAGACCTGTTAATTCGAAACCTGAATTATCAAATGCTTCGAACCAAATAACTACTTCACTATCTTTATCTAGCAGATTAGCATTAAATGGTGAAATGTCTATACTTTGGTTAAAGTAGGTATTGTAAAGCGTAAATTCTGTCGAATTAATCATAGTTTCACCTTCAGTTCCATCGATAATAGTCCCATTATTGGTGAAATACCATTTCACAACTAATTGTGGTTTATTTAATCTGTATTCATCACTAACTATTGCTGAAACCTGTAAATCTGATAATTTATTTGAATCTATTTTCAATAGATCTTTCAAATTTAAAGATAGCAATGGAGGATTGTTGTCGAAGTAAATTTCATAGTTCAGCAAGGCTAACTTGTTTAATTGTGGCGATAATAAGTTTATTTCTAATTCAAACATATCACTATCGCTAAATGTTTCATTACTAAATAATTGAGTAACTACTTTTCCATCTTGAGAAATAGTTGTATTGATTAAAATATTACCATTTATACTGTCTATTAAACCATTTACAGAATAATTATTTGATAAATACTCCACTGGAATAGAATAATTTGTAAAACTAAGATATAATTCTAGTTCAATCAATTCATTGGTTTTAGTCCAAATTTTAGTTTCATTATTAGTAGTCACCCAACCATTCTGCCTTATCTCTTGTTGTGTCAAATCTATATTTTGATTTAAATTCCATTCAAACATAGTAAGTAATGACAAGCCTAAGTACAAGTCTTGCCCTTCATCAAACACTTTCAATGATGGTGTCCAATTTTGGCCATTTATTGAATTAGGTACGTCCCATGAAACTCTGAATGAAACAAAAATATCCCACACTTGTAGGCCTGATTGTTGATAAATTATTACTTCGGGCTGTATTACAAAGCATTCCTTATCGAAGTTTACTTCCGCAAAACGTGGTGAGTAATGAATGAAGCACTGTTGGTCAAAATCCCTTCCAAGTATTGCAAATTCAAATTTATCTATTGAATCAATGCCGTTAGCGTCTGTGATACTGAAACTTAGATTATGCATATATCCTGGGAAAATTTGTCCATCGATTAAATCAAATCCAATAGAATCCACATCGAGATATGTTTGATACTGGTTTTGAACCAAAATAGTAGCTAAATCTAATTCTGAACCATAATCTCCACCGTCGAGTAACCTATTTCCAGCTAAATCTTCTAACTCAATTACTACACTTAGACGACCCGATTCAAAGGGCCCCCTAATGTCAAACCATGATAAAATTGGTAAATCTACTGTAGCCTTGGTGGAACCAGTGTTAACAGTTAAACTTGTAGAAACATACTCTTCTGCATCCATTACTCCATCACTATTGGCATCATCTTTGTACTCTGACCAAGACCAAATTGTAATCATTGGACTCAACCCTTCGACATCAGACAACTCTAATCTGAGAGGGATATCTTGTCCTGCCATCCAAATATGCCCATCTGCTGGTGATATACCTCCTGGATCTAAAATACTCAGTGATAGTATTCGTGGTGCTTCAATATCGAACAACACTCTAGTCTTTTGATATTCAGCAGTCATATCGAAAGAGGTCTGAGAATTTGATGAAATTGGCCCATTTCTATTGATATGAGCAGAAATCTCCAGATAGGTATTTGATGGAATTTCATCTACATTAGGAGTTGAAATAGAGGCTGAAAAATAACCATTATGCCCAACTTCGACGAAATTAGAGAGGCTCCAATTTACTGGCTGTTCAGGCCATGTGTCTAATCCGCCAGAAATATTCTTAGGAGGAACTGCTTGTATTCTAACTTCAATTTCGGCTTGCCCGGCTTCNATAAATTTATTTGAAATNCCTTGGAATCTAACTTGTCCATTGACATTTATTGATTCATTTGATTGAAGATGGAATGGCCAATCTGCATCTGTCCAGTCATGAAGTGCATTNTGGCCATCAAAAGCAGAGAACTGGATAATTTCTAAATCATTCTCAATTTCATTGAATGAAGTTTGACGAACAACTAAGGCGGGGCCCGTTTCAAGACCTGACGTAGTTTGAGATATCACCATCCAATGAATGTCATCGATATCATCTAAATTCCAGTTACTAGTTAGAGCCCATTGGATTTGACAAAAACCATGATGGCAAATTACCGAAGATTGCGATAAATCTATACTAACTAAATCACTTCCTTTTGAGAGGATAAATTGTTTTTCAGAATATAGATCTATTGCCTCAATTTCTAAAATTGTGTCNTCAAAACTTGGNGATGAAGATACAATCAACCTTACATTATCTAATTGNTAATTTATTTCGCTAAAGATTACAGGGTTGAANCGGACATGTGAAGTGTTTACCACAATTGTTTGCTCNGGTAACCANCTATCTTCACTAATAGAAATTATTCTGTCAATTTGATGTAAGTAGGAATTAGTGCTAAGATTTACGCCTATTGAACCTGATGTAGTTTCAACATTCATGGGAATATGAATAAGTGACCTATCATCTCCTTGATATGATTGATTTCTAATTGAATTTAANATTGAATCTGATAACTGCAATTCTATTTGCTGAATTTCGGGAATCGCCAATAAATTAGAAACCTTAAGCGATGAATTGCCATTAGAACGGAATTTTACAGTACACTTCGCCAGTCCATATCCCGGATATATCTCTCCGTCAGGAAATGATAAATTAGGGCATAAATTTTGGCTTGTGAATCTTTCCTGTACTACTGACTGGTTAACTGTAGTATTTACAAATGGTTTGTTGTCAAAGAAATAATTCAANGAAGAATTTGATTGTGAAGATAACTCGATTATCATAGACATCGGAATTTGATTATTTGTCAGTGAATTAGTTGAATTAATAGACTCAATTATTCGATATGAAATCTCTATGATTTGTCCATCTNTAACATCCANTTCTAATGAACCATTATTGTTTGAACNGGTGACACCTCCGCTAGAAATGGATTCTAAGTTTGTTGAAAGACCGAAGTAATCGGTCAAAACTTCATTAGGCCACGAAAATACGCTTTGATTTTGTAACCCTAATTTTATTGAAGGATTTTCAGGAGCCTTTGCACAAAACGGTGTATAAGAGAATTTTGTGAATTCTTGACCTGCCAACAACGTAATTTGGATTTCATCTGAAAGACTCTGGGAAATAATATCATCATTACTAAAATTCAATTGCCTAAATTCAGAATCCCCATCATAATATGTTGACTCGATATTAAATGATGATGAGAATAACGAAATATTATCTCCAATCGATGTCATACTATTGCCGATATGTGGACAAAAACTCGGGGTTTGGATGACTAAGTATGCTGGTTGTTGTGTTGTAATTTCGAAATCTGAAGATAAATATAATTCTTCATAATGACCAAAATATACATCATTTTGTTCGATATTTTGTAAATGATAAGAATCGAAATATGTTGATCCACCTATGGATAGTAATTCAACCGATGGAGAAACTAAATGATCAGAAGTCTCTAGATTTACCTTAATTCTAAGGCCAGGATANGTTTCAGGGTCAAGTCTAATATCAATTGGAAGTACTCGGTTANTATANCCTAGAATTGAGTTGTTATACATATCTAGTACATCGAATGTTACGCTAGTGCCTACCGGTTGTTTGACAAATCCATCAACACTACCCCAGCCATAGGTTGAATCTGGTGAAAAAATGTCAGATATCCATGATCCTTGACTCTCAAAGACATCTATTTCTACCCCTGCATCGTCAATATACCATCCATCATATTCAAGTAACTGGTCAGAAAAAAATGAATACCTAAATCGAATGTCTTCTCCTGATAGATTTGAAGTATCGAATGTTTTGTTGACAAAAGGATGAATCGTATTACTACAGCCACCGTTAATAGTAGAGCCATCGAAAATGCCTTCACCATAGAATGGTGAATTGGTATTTATTGTAGAAATTTGATCATGGAAGTTACCGATAGATGGGGGAAGATACCACCAATTAATGCCACCATCAGTTGAAACTGAAATCGCACCGCCATCCCAGTTGGCCTCAGTACAGACCCAGCTTTTGAAGGAAAGTCTTGATGATGAACCGATTGGCAGTANATATTCTGGAGAATATAGATGTGTCAGCATTTCGTTACCATATGATGAATTTAGATAAATTCCTGCACCNTGCTGCCCTGAAGGCCAATATCCCGGTCCGTATCCTGATGAATTAGAAGTTGTTCCAATCTGCCATTGACGATCATCAATAGACTGAATCGCCCAACCTGCAGGCAAATTATATCCATAATCAAATGTGAAATTAGTGTAGGACTGATAATCTAGGCCCATCGTATCAGTCCATTGCCACTGATTCTGGGTGAAACTATAATTCTCTAACCACCCATCGGAAGAACCTAGAATTAAATTTGGTTGAGATGAAAAATTTCTGTAAACAAAACTGGATGGATTGCTTGATTGTCTACCGCTATGAAATACGATATTATCAATTGCAATCCCTTCCCAATCAGATGATGATGAGCCACCAAAATTTATTGATGAATCTGTTATTACAGAAAATCTAAGCAGAGTTTCACTGAAGGTTGGGGTATTTGTAAGGTTGAAGTTTAAATTAAAAAATAATGGAATCCAACCCTTTGATTCACCATAATACAGATTACCATTATGCCAGATACCAGTTCCTGGAATTCCAAATCTTCCAGAAAGTGTATTCCATGANGTTCCATTATCTATCGAAAGTTCGACTGTGATATAATCATCAAGATATCCTTGTATATCCCAATTCATGCTAACCTCAATCTCATCAACTGATGAAATAGAAGAAAATTCTAATGGTATTACATACTTTGAGTTGGCATTAGGCAAATAATTACCTAGTAAATTTCCATGGAAAAGCGCACCTTGATTGCCTCCTTGATTAAACAGAACTAAATCATCAATGAACCAACCACCTCTAGCAAGTTCAATACTGCTTGTTTCAAAACAAAACCGCAAGAAAAATACTGATTGACTAGAAGAAAGATAAGAATCTAGGCCAATTTCTACTCTATTCCAAGAATTAGACTCGCCATTCCAAACTAGATTTGGTGCGTGAATTAATNCGGTTTGTAACATTCCACCTGAAGAAATCATCAATGGAGTCCAACTATTATTCANATCAAAGATTTCTATCCAAACTGCATCACTAGAATCTAATGCAAGCCATTGGTNAAAAGATAATGAAAAATTATTGATTATTCTAGGNGTATCAATTTNAGGAGACTGAATACAGGAGTATTGGGAAGATGATAAATCNCCCTCGCCTAAAGTTGAAAGAAAACCGCTTCCATTAATNCCTTCAATTGGTAAATTCATATTTGATTGAGTATTTGGTGTATTATTGGATGGAGATTGAATAGTCCATGCTTGGTCATTAATTCCACTTCCTAACCATCCTTGAGAAGGAACTACTGTAGTTGTTTCAAAATCGGTTAACTGACTGAAAGATGAATTTCGCTTAAGTCGCAACTCATTATTTGCCGCTGCTACAACTGTGTCATTATGANTACCTGACCACTGATCTCCNATAGATGAATCAATAATAATGNCTGTTGAATTATACTCTTGCCAGATTGGTGCAACTTCTAATTGTCCGGAAGTGAAAGTGTGATTAGCTGGTACTTGAATCATGGATGACTCCGTAGTATTGATGAAGCTTTGATTAGCATCAGGGAAGAAGTCAATTTCATTATTCCAGTATACCGGATCTTCTGATTGCCATAAAGACGAATCTTGGGCTTTTATATTGATTAATGTACTAGTAAGAAGCAAAGTGACTAACAACAAACAAGAAATTCTAGGACTGTTGTCANCCCCGAAATTTTGTTGTTTCAACCTCANTTGTGTTTCACCTCGCTTNGCGAGGTGAGGTCATCAATAATTAACCAGTTGACGCGATGTTCATACAAAAAAAACATCAATGTTCAAAGCCCGTCAACTCTACCAACCCTCGATGACGGAAGACCGGCACCTCGATAGCGGTCAAGCGCGAGAAATTGAGGAGGAATTGTTCGCCACCCGTCGCCAACAATCTTCGAGGCATGTTCCAGTTCCTTTACCGAGACAAGACTTCTGGGAAATGGTGGGGAAACTTCTCGCAGACATAGAGATGGATATTCAGCATATGATGATGAATGGAATGACTGGAATCCGATTACAAAACCTACAAAAAAGACAGGCNAATGTTAGAAGAATCGCTTCAGAATTAGCAAGAAAAAGGCTNGTTTCAATGATGCAACACGTTGCATCTCAATCCCTTAGAATCGCTGCACAGCCCGGCATGGTACAAGATTTACCACCCTTAGATTGGCAAAGGCATGACCCTGCAGAAAAAGCATTTTATCATGGTCTTCAAATCCAAATGGACCGATTCAAGAAAGATATAGATTGGAACTCTATGCAGAAAGGTGAATTCAATGAAAATCTAGCCGAAAGAATTACTCATTCTCCTGGTACTATGCAGTTGGATTCTTTTGTCAAAAGTGATAAGAATCTAACAGGGAATCCACCCCCGGATTTAATCTTTGAAGACAACGAGCCAGAACAAGAAATAATTGAAGATCTCGATGAAGAAGACAGATTTCTTGACGAACAATGGCCTGATATGGAAGACTTCATACCTGAAGAATTGGTAGAGAGTGTTCCAGTAAAATCTATTCAATCTACAACAAATAATGACTCTTCGACAAATAAACATTCAGCAGCAATGGAATTAGCCCCTTCGAAGAACTCTGGAGATAAGATAATGTTGGATGACCTAGATGACAATGTGCAATCTAAAATAGAGGAAGTAATAGATTCTAAGTCTAACGATGACCTAATTAGGATTAAGGTTATTGAATCATTTCCGGAACCTGTTATGGTTGGAAGTGGAGAAGAAATTTTACTCGAGAAAGATGATATACACTTTCTAGACCAAGAAACGGCGGATTGGTTAGTAGAATCAGGCGTCGCTGAAATTGAATCTCTATGAGATTTTTCAGTTAACAACACGCATTGAAAGTTCAATACTTACTGTATCTGGAATTTCAATCTTAGTGACTTGTCTTAGGGCAGATTCATCTTTACCAGAGTTGATATCCATTTCCAATAANCGCTTGTGAACACGAAGTTCCCAATGATCATATGTTTCGCTNCCTTCACCNTCNGGTGCTTTGCGNACNGGAACGACCAAACGACGTGTTGGAAGAGGTATTGGNCCTCTTAATGAGATTCCACCAGTATCGCATATGGTTTTGATTTGNTTGGCAACTTTGTCAATATCCCTGTGGTTTTCACCAGTCAGTTTNATGATTGTTACAGCAGCCAAATTTAATCCTCCAACCAATTATCGCTAGATACTAAAATCACTTCTTTTCAATCTTTAGGCAAACACCAGCAGCTACTGTCTTACCCATGTCACGGATAGCGAAACGGGAAAGTTCAGGGAAGGTGTCCATCTGTTCGATAGCAAGTGGCTTTGTTGGTTGGAAACGGATCAAACAAGCATCACCAGTCTTTAGGAAAGATGGGTTTGCTTCTTTACCAGACTTGTTGGTCTTTTCTAGTAGTTCTTGGAATCTCACAGCAACTTGTGCGGTGTGAGAGTGGAATACTGGGGTGTAACCAATTGATACAGCCTTTGGAATATCCATTAGCTGGATTTGTCCAACGAAGGTTTCGTCATGACGGACGTAAGTTGGTTCACTGTCAGAATAACCAGCAACGTCACCACGGCGGATATCAGTAGCAGCTAGTCCACGAACGTTGAAACCAACGTTGTCTCCTGGTTCTGCTTTTTCTACCATTGTGTGGTGCATTTCAATTGACTTGACTTCACCAGACTTTTGTGATGGGTTGAAGACTACATTCTTTCCAACATTCAAAGTTCCTGTTTCAATCTTACCTACTGGTACAGTTCCGATACCGGAAATCTTGTACACATCTTGGATAGGTAGTCTTAGTGGCTTATCGACAGGCTTGTCTGGCATAGCAGCAGCGTCAATCGCTTCGAAAAGTGTTGGTCCATTGTACCATGGNGTGTTTGCACTCTTTTCGAAAACATTGTCACCCTTTAGAGAGGATGCTGGGATCATTGGAATGTTGTCAAGTTGAGCGCCGAATCCAGCCATCTTTAGAAGGCCAGTAACTTCGTCACAAGCAGCTTTGTACTTGTCTTCAGACCAGTCGACACCAGAAATATCCATTTTGTTAACGTGAACAATCAGTTCCTTAACACCAAGAACCTTTGCTAGGAAAGCGTGTTCTTTGGTTTGAGCATTAACTCCATCGTTAGCAGCACATAGTAGAACCGCTGTATCAGCTTGTGATGCACCAGTAATCATGTTCTTAACGAAATCTCTGTGACCTGGAGCATCGATGATAGTCCAGTAGTACTTAGGAGTGAAGAATTCTTTNTGAGCTACGTCGATGGTAATTCCACGCTCTCTCTCTTCTTTCAGTCCGTCCATAACGTAAGCAAGTCCGAAACCGGCCTTACCAGCTTCAGCAGCTAACTTTTCGTTCTTTTCGATNACGTGTTCTTCGATGTGGCCCGAGTCNAACAGAAGACGACCTACAGTGGTCGACTTTCCGTGATCGACGTGACCGACGAATACAATATTACGGTGTGGCTTACTCTTATCTTCCCATTGAGATGGCATATTAATTACTCCTTAGCAGCCATCCGACATGAATCCCCTATTTGAAAGCGACGCATAGAATAATCTCCCAAATCAAACCAAAAATAGGACTATGTAAAGAAATTTGACACTATTATTTCATTCTGTACCGATAATATCGCCCTGTTGTGAAACTTTGTACAATCTAGCAGTACTAGTAACGCCACTTATCGCCTTAGGAGAGCCAGAAATTGCAACTATCTTATCGCCAGGTAAAATTTGTTCCATTTCAACCAAATTTGATAAAGCACCTTGCATGGTCATTGAACCTCTGTCTAATTCTTCTACAACTAAACTATCTATTCCGGGAAGTAATTGCACTCTTCTTGCTGTCTCGATAGTATTAGTAACTGCAGTAATTGGAATTCCCGGTCTGTAAGAAGATACTAAGCGAGGCGCATTTCCTCTCTGTGTAGCAACAAGAAGTCTTGATGCGTTAGCCATTTTAGCCAATTCTACTCCGGCATGTGCAACTGCTCTAGTCGATTTGAAACGGGTTACAGATTCCGGCTTCAGCTGGCTAGAATCAAGTCCTTGTTCGGTAGAAATTGCGATTTTAGCCATAGTTTGGACTGCCTCGAGAGGATATTGCCCCGAAGCGGTTTCACCAGATAACATGACTCCTGTTGCACCTTGGCGGATTGCAGTAGAAATATCGCTTACTTCGGCTCTAGTTGGCCTTGGATTGACAGTCATAGTCTCCAACATTTGGGTTGCAACGATTACTGGCATTCCTCTTTCCAAAGCGCCATCAATGATTCTTTGTTGAGCGATTGGTACTTGTTCAAGAGGAATCTCAACCCCGAGGTCGCCTCTAGCTACCATTACAGCATCGGCAATATCGAGTATATCATCTAAGTGTTCTAAAGCCATTGGATGCTCTATTTTAGCGACAACCCATGTTGTCAAACCTCTAGATTTTATCTCATCTTTTGCGGGTTGTAAATCTTCAGGAGTTCTAACATAACTTACGGCAATCAAGTCAGCACCAGTATCTAAAGCATGTTTCAGTGCAATCTTATCCTTTGGTCCAATAGCAGGTAAATCGACCAAAGTTCCCGGTACATTAATTCCTTTTCGAGAACTTATTGGCCCCCCGTCAATCACTTTACAGGTAACAACGCCAGATTTCACTCCTGTGGTTGATATTACTTTTAGTCTAATTAAACCATCAGAAAGCAAAACAGGGTCGTCTTTTTTCAATTCTGCAGAAAGCCCGTCATATTGTACCGGTAATTTTTCAGCACTTGCATCAGCCATATTTGCCATTCCGCAGTGCAATTCTACTTTTTTACCCATTGCCAAAATATGAACTCCTTGAAATTCTCCAAGCCTTAACTTTGGGCCTGGCAGATCTGCTAAGATACATGTTGGACGCCCTATCTTTTCTTCCATGCTGCGAATTCTGTGATAAAGTTCGGTTTTTTGTTCAGGCTCACCGTGTGAGTAATTCAATCTACANACATTCATACCGGCTTGGAAAAGTGAATGTAACATCTCATTATCTTGTGATGCTGGACCAATGGTAGCGACGATTCTAGTTCTTCGCATATACAATCCTCGAGGCTCTCTATCAAAGGGCTTTCTAAATAGATTACATTACTTGTAATGAAGGATAATAACCATTGATTCAACTTGAACATCATTCCATCGATTATTTCTGATTTGCATCATCCATTCTCCGTCATCCCATGTTGATTCAGTATCCATGAACATGTAGGAACTTAGTAGTAGTAAAACGCAATAATTTTCCGAATCACAATCCCCTTCATCTCGATTTTCATTGGCTGTATCAGAAGTATTTGCTGCTTCTTCTTCCTCTTCATTAAATGCATAAAGGTTCAAAGTATTTTCAACATCATTACCAAATGGTTGGTCACCATCTAATTGAGGATAGGTTAGAATTGTCTCTACTTTTCTAATCGTGTTGCCTTGATCTCTATCATAAACTACAGGCATATCGAATTCGATNACTTTTGGAGAACCTGAGTTATTTCCATCTATTTGNAAATCTTTCCATTCGCCNTAGTACGANACATAAACNTTTATTTTATCGCCGTCCATTGCGCCTGCGCTATTAGTTACCGATANATTGACTTCATATTCGCCTGGAGCAACATCTTTCCATTCAACCTGTTCTCCAGTTAAATCGGCGTCATTCTCTAAATTTCCATCTCCATCAGAATCATATTCTAAATCTAAATCCCAATTCCAAGTGGTAATATATTCACTTTCGCCACCAGATTCTGAATCTGAAGCGTCTAATTGAATCGTTGTTGTTTCGGTTATCTCACGGTCTGATTCGGATTTATCCATAGCACAAATCCAAACTAAAATATTCTTGGTTTCATCAATTTCATCATAGAGGCAATCTTCTTCATCTGCATATTGAGTGATTTCTGCTTTTGGTGAGCCAACCGGTGCTTCTGTAACTGTTATTTCTTTAGTTTGTGAATTACTTTTTCCGCCTGAGGCAACTGTTAGTGTAACGCTGTATGTGCCTTCTACTTCCCATGAGCAATCTGTCTTTTGGCCCGTTTCATCAGCAGCGCCATCTCCGTCACAATCCCAACTGTAGGTAAGCGATCCATCTTGAGGTAAAGATGCTGAACCATCTAATTCAACACTATCTCCAGTTCTAATATTACTTGTTGGAGAATAAGAAAAGACTGCTGTAACAGGAACTTCGTTCTCGCTTTCGTCACCAAAAATACATCCTGAGAGGCTGGTTGATATCATAATCAGAGCCATTAGAATTGGTTTAACATGAGGCTTCATTGTGCTAGGTGTACATAGCATATGTCAAAAATACTCCCGTCNAATGGGTCAATTTAGAATGAAAATAGAGATGTTTGTTTATTTCCAGCAATCAATTCTTTGGCATTCCATCCAAATGCTTCGGTAATTCTACCGAGAGCTGCTGCTAACCTCTCAGCGTAAAAACGGCCATCATAGGCTGTTATTCCGCCGTTTTCTTCGGTCTCCAGCCAAGGTTTAACAGTCATTGGACTAACTGAGGCATCTGTCACAACATAAGATACTTTCATACCTGAAGTAAACCCAAGACCTAGTGCAATCCTTGCCTTAGCAACTCTTACTTGCGCCATACTGTCGGGTTTAGCATAATGTTTTGAAAAGTCAATTGAACCATCTTTATTGACATGGCCTTTGCAAGATTTGGCCAGAATTAATTCTGAGGCATCTACTTGGTTTTCTTTGAGTGCCTTGACTCTGTCTAGGGCACATTTAACCAATTCATCCCCCTCATCGGCCAAAGCAAATTCAAATAATTGTTTCATGGTTTTTGTCAAGTAAGAAAAGGAGTCTGTCCTCTGAGTCTCATATCCNCGAATTAACATCTCTTCATTTGGCCAAACAACCTGTCCGACATAACGCTTCTTGGCTCCATGACTAAAGAATACTGAAAGGCCTTTTTCATATTCTAATACCGCAGAATCTTTACTGTATCTTTCAGCGATTTCAAGGCCGAAATCCAGCATGCTTTGTTTTGCTTTATTCCAAGCACTAACATGTTTTTGTGCTTCTTTATCTCCTTGCTTGGCTGCTGTTATCTCCTCTTGCTTTATTGTTGAAGGTGAACCTTCAGGCACTGGTGAGCGGACGAAAATTGAATCTGTATCTGAGTAAACCACATGATGGCCTTCTTGTTCTAATTGAGAAATGATGTCCTTGATATTGAATCTGGCCCAAGCGGTGATCGAAGAGCCAAGGTCACGATGAGTGAAACGATAAAAGCCACTCGCAAATACTCCATAGAATGTATTCATCAGAATTTTTACCGCATATTGCATTGAGTCATGGAACATAATTCCGGCTGAATCGCTTTTTTCTTTAGCAACTTTTAGTGATGCTTTGTGAACGTCTCTCTGTGCCATTAAGTTTTCTAGAAGTGTTGGAACTAAGCCTTTACGAACGCTTTGGTGACGGAATCTAGCACCAGTAGGTGCTGTATAAACCGGTTCATCTGCGGCTGGTTGGTCNGATTGAACNGGGTCTATTCTTGTTGTATAACAGATATTATTGCCAATCATAATTGAAGGGTACATACTTTTGAAATCTAAAACTGCAATCCAAGGATGGAGGCCTGCATCTACATCGTGAACATATCCGCCAGTGATCTGTCCTTCTTTGGCTTCAGCAGAACCAGTCAAAGGTACAGCGACCATTTCTCTATCTGCCAATCTAATTATTAGAGAATCAACAAGTTGACTACTGCTACCATTAGCTGCAGTATCAAAGGAAACTGTAGCAACNGCNGCNACCGCTTCTTTACGCCTTACAACTTGTAACTGGTTTAGAATATCTAGTGGTAATGCGGCATCCCTAATACAATACTCCATTACAACATCTGGCCTATCGGCCCATTCTTGNTCCATCTTTGATGCATCAACGTCCATCTTATGCTTATCTTCATCTTCTGGAAATAATAGATTTGAAACATAGGATAACGTCTCTCTTTGCGGTCTTAATGACATGCGAACCTGCCACCAAGCATCAACAATACTTCGCCCTGCCACATTCCATGCTCGATTGCTTTGTCTTCNAGGCATTAGTCCTGTTCTAGTCCTCTTATGTTCTGATTCTGATTGTTCAACTCTNCCCCATCCGAATAAAGAGGCTCGCTTACGCCAATCTGATTTTTTGGATTTTACATCCATTCTATCATTGAGTTTTGGTAAATCAAAATTATCGATATTATATCCAGTAATAACGTCTGGGTCTTGCCCTCTAACAACTAAGGTTAATTGTTCCATTATGTATGATTCATCGCCCTCGAAGGAAAATTCTTGACGAACACCACTAGACATATCTTCAATCCATGCCGCTGCGCAAAGTATCTTCTCGTGTTCTATACTGGTCTCAAGGTCAAAAGAAAAAACCTTGAAGGGTACTTGGAAAGGGTCACAATCTAACAGATCTTTAATATCGCATGATACTGTTATATCGACAGCATATCTTCCTGCGCCTCCAGCTTTTAGGACGTTGAATCTTTGTTCCTCATCATTTTCTATTATGTCCCTAGAATCGATTATTTCTCCCTTTGCGTGAATATGCATACTCAAGTCATTATCCAAAAATAAACGATTCACGAAGGGAATGTCGCCTGCAAAAATTTGCCAAGATTGCTTGACTAGAAATTTCCTAAGCCCGGGCACAACAAATGGTTGACGAGCGGTTACCTTCCAAATTGGTCGCATTCCAAGATCGGTTAATTTCATTTCAGGTCCACTAATTGATACAATGTCTTCGTTCGCTTCGAGTCGTTTTAATTTATCAGCAAAGGCTTGTGGAATTTCTTGCCCTTCTTGCCAAGTACTTAGAGGAGTTATTTCGAATGTTGGGGCCATTCCTGAAACCAGTAAACAAACAGACCGCCCATCTTCACATCTACCGAAGACTTCGAGAATAGTCTGAGGGCCATTATCTCCTTTAGAGGAATCGACAGAGTGGTATCGGCCACTAATTATCCCGAGTCTGCCGTCGAATTGCATAAGCCTCAACATACAGCCCAAACAATGGACTCCTATTGGACTTCGTATGATTATAGGGGTATGAAATGTTGTTGTGCTTCAACATATTCAGGTTCTGGGTCGTCTTTAGCCAACTCTTTTTCTTCTAACTTGTTGACATCTACACGTTGTAAGAAAATGCTGAAAACAAAAATTGGCAACATCAATGCAAAGGTTTTGAATTCNACAGGTTCGAATGTAGAGAGAGGATTTCCAGTGATTAGAAGTGCAGACACTAAGAAGCCATAAGCGGCAAAAATTGCTGAAACTATCATTGGTAAAATCCGATTGATTCCCATTGTAAAAAATANTGCTGCTAAAGCAGCAATACCACTCCATAAGTTACTCTTTTCTACGTCAAAGCCATAATTATTCAATGTTTGAATACCTGTAGAAAAGGTTACGAAAATAAAGGCCGATGTTAACATTCTAGTGGACATTTTAACTAAACTCGCCAATATTGCACCGATTGCAAAACAGACTATACCGGTAATCTGTGTTGCGCTTAAAGATAATTCTAAGTCAGCAGCAATAGGAGTCACTTGAGGAGATAAATAGTACCCGATTGCAGCTCCGATGATGAATGAAACCAATGGCAATCTCCTGTGTCCTTGCAAAAATAGTAAAATTGAAAGGCAAAGTATTGCGATACCAATGGGGGCCCCAACCTCTTCTATTTTCAATGCTAAATCAGAAGACATTTNTTGAATAGAAGGTTGTCCCATACACTATTTCAACTAATGGANGATTTTGAATTTTTAGTAAGATAATGGCTANAAAAGGATATTTTTTCAACAGTAATGATTGAAAGCCGAATTTCTATNGCAGGACTGTTGGGGTTNGTATGAGTGAGGAGATTGACTGGGATAGTTTGACTTTTTCCCTAACACCTACCGACACTATGTATATCACTGAAACTGCGATAGATGAACCTTGGAAACCTGGAGATTTGATGCCATATGGTGATATGAAAATCTCTCCGGCTGCCGGCGTTCTAAATTATGGACAAGGTCTTTTTGAAGGAATGAAAGCCTATCGGACTTCTAAAGATAGAGTTGTGTTCTTTAGACCGGAAGAGAATGCAAGAAGAATGCAAAGAGGAGCAGATAGGCTAAAAATGCCGCCAGTTCCAGAGTCTATTTTTATCGATGCTGTTGAACAATGTGTTCAGGAAAACCTTCGCTGGTTACCGCCAACTGGTAGAGGGGCAATGTATGTCCGCCCATTATTGATGGGTTCAGGCGCTGTGCTTGGAGTTTCACCTGCTCCATCATACCGATTTTTGGTTTATGTGACTCCTGTCGGCCCTTATTTCAAAGGAGGTGTGACCGCAATTGATCTAGTAATTTCTGAAGAACACCACAGAGCTGCACCGGGTGGATCAGGTGGAGTTAAAGCGATTGGAAATTATGCACCAGGAATGATGCCAAGTAAAAAAGCAAAAGCAGAAGGCTATGCAGAAGTAATTTATCTTGATGCTGAAACTCACACTTGTATCGAAGAGGTTGGAGCAGCCAATTTCTTCTGTGTCAAAGATGGAGTTCTTTACACTCCAGAATTAACTGGAACCATTCTCCCAGGAATCACACGTGATAGTCTGATAAAACTTGCACGCCACAACGGAATTGAGGTGCATGAGACCAAAGTAACCGCAGAATTTGCAATGCAGGCGGATGAAGCATTTTGTTGTGGGACTGCCGCTGTGATATCGCCAATCGGTTCAATCACAAAAGGTGAAATCAAAGCCAAATATGGTAATGGAAATCCTGGAAAAATGACTACAATGTTATACAACCAACTGGTCGGTATTCAGAATGAAACCGAAGAAGATATCTTTGGATGGTTGCATGAAGTACCATTATAATTAGCGCTTTTTGAAACCGCGCTTCTTGAAACTGGTTTTTTGTTTACCTGATTTACTAGAACGCGATTTCCTCTGAGAACGGGCTCTCCTGTCTCCTGTCTGTGGCCCTTGTGCAACTCTTTTTGCATCAGCATCTTTCATATCTCTCTGGATTTGACGCCATTCTCCGCCAATTAATTGTAATAGTTCCTCCTTGCTATTTGCGCCAATTGATTGTTTAGCACCTGATCTACTAACCCATAATCTTCCCTCTTTACCATGAGGTCGGCGTGGATGGCTAGTATTTTCTTCACGCTTAATTTTCTTTAGGCCAACTTTTCTCGCGGCCATGAATAATCCTTCGAGATCTGGTTTGATTACGGAAGAATCCTTAGGCACCCTTCTACCATTACGGCGAGATACTCTTGTGTCAAAATATCCTGGCCAAACAGATAATCGGTCTGGATTATGTTCCACTTAACTCACCAACAACGGGGACAAGTGTTGAACTGATAAACGCATTCATTCAAGTAGAACGCCGTTAATTACTCCGTCCTTGCCTGGACGGGAAGTGATTTTTACACGCCCTTTGTCTGTTTCAATTATTGCTCCTTTAACCAGAACATTTCTACGAACATAGTTAGGATCTGATTCATTCTCTACCACATTATCAATTGTTCCCAGAGTAGTTTTTCCAGTTTTTGGGTTGTTAATGGAGACCTTATCAGCAGCAAGTACTCTAACCAAAGTGTTACCACCAGTTCTTCGATAAATCTTCTTTTTTGATTCTCCAATAAGCGCTAGTTGCTTCTCGGTTGATATTTCTGTAGAACGCTTACCGCGAGCCCTTACTCTTCGACCACCACTTGGTTTGCGCCCTGAAATTCCATGCCATTGAGCCATTATACCGTCTCCTTGCAGGTGACACCGACAAACGAGGGATATATGAAATCAACCCTCACTCGCAAACTGTATCGATGGAGGAAATAACCACTCCATCAACTGTTTCAAGAGATGCAATTACACTATCTCCAGCAAATAATTGTGCAACACCTGATGGAGTTCCTGTGAAAATATAGTCGCCTGGCTGAACTGGCGCCCAAGATAGCAAACTACGCATTTGAGTTTCGGGTTTGATTGACATGGAAGATAATTTCTCTTCTTGGCGGATTTCACCATTAACCATTAAACGGAGAATTAATCCTCTAGAATCATCACATAAATCACTAATTTTCCCTTGCCATTTAGAAAAATTACCGATTACTGCGCTACCTTTGAAGCACTTTGCTCTAGACCATGGCAACTGATCTTCTCTAAGCTTAGATTGCTTTTCTCTATCGGTCAAATCAAGTCCAACTGCAATGGCGTCTAATTCTAAATTTTCATCTAAACGAATTACACATTCCACCTCATGATGAACGCTACCCGGATGAGAACTAACTGTTATCGAACCAGTAGTCTGAATGCAATTATTCGGTTTGACAAAAAAAACGGGTTCAAGAGGTTGCTGATTACCTAACTCAACAGCATGCTTAGCAAATGTTCTGATTGAACACCAAAGGGCCATATTATGCCCAAAGATATCAGGCCCATGAAACCCACGATTGTGAAAACTGTCAAAGACCATGAAGAAAAGGCCTTGTTATGAGCAAGGATTGGAGTATCCGTAAACGCAGACCCGTTCGAAGAAAAAATATTGCTCCACTGCTAAAGGAATTAGAAGAATCTTTGCAAATTGATTTATCTGTTGATGGTGCATTTCTCGAGATGGCAGAATATGGGCCTTGGAAGATAGTTTTTGTAGATAAAATTGTAAAAACCGTAGAATTAAACAACGAGGATAATGAAAGATTTGTATTTCTAACACTCCGTGGTTTACTTGATTATCCTGATTCAGCAAAATGGATTGAAGTTGATCATGGCGCAATACCATTTTTGATGAATGGGGCAGATTGTATGGTTGCTGGAGTACAAGCTGCAGATGAAAATATCGAGAAAGGAGAATTAGTTTGGATTAGAGACATGACTCATAAAAAACCACTTGCTATTGGTTGGTCATTGCTTGACGGTAAAGAAATGGCCTCTGCAAACAAAGGTAAAGGAATCAAAACTCTGCACTGGATTGGGGATGAATTATGGGAAATGGAAATCTAGTTATTTCTTGATATGCTCAATTAAACGTTCGATAAAACGCCTTTGTTCAATATCCCATATCTGCATAGTGACAGTACATGAACCTCTACGAACTGGTAATTTACCATCGACGAAACCATTCTGCATTAAATCACTCTTCACTAATGGTAAACTGCTGCCTTTGAAGTATACCTTACAACCATTATCAACACATTGCGCATAACCAAAATCAAATTCTATGCGTTGATTTTTATCCTTAGTTGTCACTCCGCCTGCTTTGAGGAATCTTTTGAGTGCAGATAGAATACTTTCTGGATCTTGATTGTCATTTGTAACTCCGCCATAGGCTGAAAGAAATGTCAACTCAGTGTCATTTTGCTCGATTAGGTGGTCTAAATCACGACTCTTTGTTTTCTTTGTCATCTCTCCACCGACTATAACCAAGATGTATTGGCTTTTTGAGATACCGCCTGTTTAATGTTGACATTAATCGTTATAGGAGTAAAACTCAATCAATGGAGGGTATTGGAGTGTTTATGGCGCAGACATGGGTAGTTGATTCAAATTGCTTTATTCATTTAGGCTCCATGGCTCCTGATTCGTTTGTCAGGGATTTAGGTAAAATTTTGAATCAAGAGGGGTTATTTGTAACCCCTGGAGTTCATGATGAAGTTAGAACTGTAAGATTTCAAAGATGGAAAAAGCAACCTAATTTATTAGCCACGATCAAACCTCTGTTGACTACAATCACCGTTGATGATGCACAAATTCGAGGTTTAGCCTCTCAAATAGGAGAAAGGGCTTCTCCACAAGATGTCGATTTATCATTGATGGTTTTAGCCTCAAAATTATCAAAGGAAGGTCGTGATGTGATATTAGTTACAGATGATTTCAAGATGACTACTACTAGTCAAAAAGTAAACCTAGGATTTTCAACTTGCCCACCTTCAACATTCATCCAAAAGTTAGCAAAAATAGGCCCAAAACAGGCTAAATCAGGATTGAATAGCCTTTCAAGGAGGGTTCGGGCTGCTGAAATGAGATATGCAATTAGCAGAGCGGGTGAATATGACATTCAAGCAAAATTAACTTGGATGGTCGATTCATTATTAGATACCAAAGGAGATGTAAAAACAATTATTCAGAATAATCCCGAACAAACCTCTAAACAAAAATCAATTCGAGCATTACGTAAACATCTCTTAGGTGGAGTAGTAAAGAAGTCACACATGAATTCACTAGGTTCATTACCTGAAATATGTGAACCGATACGAGAATTTGATGAATATTTATCTTTGATTTCAAAAAAACAAGATACATCAGACATATTACAACTATACAATGATGGAATAGGTGAAATGAGTCAGGTTCTGGAAAGTATAGGTCTTGGTTTAGCACCTCTGGATGAAGCTTCGGCAGAAATCGCTCATCGTGCAATGGCTGGTCATGTTTATCGAATGGAGTCCGCTCTAGGAATGCTAGCAAAAATGTCTGGAAACTTAACCTTAGCCAAACTCCATCTCTCCAGAGCTCTGCAAAGTGCAACACTAATCGATGATAGAGGTGCTGAGATGAGAGCAATGAATCAATTAGGATTATTGGCGTTAACCGATGGCAAGTGGGTTCGAGCTGCTAAGTTATTCGAGACGGCAGATAGGCAAGCACAATCTATCAATGAAGAACAATTACAATATATCGTTTGTGCAGGAATAATGAGGCACCTATCTGGAGATGTTAAAAATGCTAACTCACATATCGATCTTGCTCATTCAATGGTAGAACAAGATAAGAATAAGGCAGCAATTACTCTATCTAATCTTGGAAAAAATCTACTTGCGATTGATGAGGCAGGATTGGCAATAGAAGTGTTAGATGAAGCGATGGAATGCGCTATTGAAGTAGAAAATATGGAAATTTTACAATCACTTGCAGAATCAATGGTTCTGGCTAATTCTGCACTAACTGAGAAAGAAAGTCAGCAAAATGTCGAGTTGCGAGAATATCTTGATGGATTAAATAATCTTGACAAATCTAGTTCAGAGGCTTTCGATGAGCAAATTTCCAACATTGAGAAACAAGCCTTAGAACTAACTAAACCATTAGATGAAACATGGAATGATTGGCAACCTGCAACTAAACTAATCTCATCTAATTCTCCATTGTCAGTGATTAGAATTGAAACCGATGAAGAAGGACAAAATCTAATCATTTGCAATCACTTAGAATTAGGTGTTATTGGGTTTTGGATTCCAGAAAACGATTTGAATATCTCTCCTGGTCAAATGTTGTCAATTTCGGAAAGCAGAGTCAAAGTTGCACAGGCCCCTGAGTTTTTGGCTAAAGAGCATAATATCAGAGCAATAGTGGCGGTAGAAAATCCTGAACAAATGATTTTCTCAGCTGAATTAGATATCTAAATTTAAACAATCTTTTAAATTCACAAAGAAAAAATTGCTTTTATTGAGTTTATACATTAGACCAATAGTCATAATATGAAATTAGTCGGAGGTAGTGGTATGCGTGCGGTTGCTATAGTATCAATTTTGATAATGGCAAGCATTATGCCGATAATCGCAAATGCGGACACAACAGAACATGAGTTCGAAATATCTGGTGCGCCTCTCTCAGAAAACTGGGAGGATGCTCCGATTACATACGGATTTTCTCCTAGTGTTAGAAATGCATTTGCCCGTGTTAGTGATATATCGCAGTACAGCACATCACAGTTAGAATCAGCCGACCAATGGATTGTAGTTAGTGAAAATCCTGTTGGCGAACCTGTTAACGTTTTAGACAATGTTTGGATAGTCGAGATTGATTATCAAAGTGCATTAGAACTTTTTGCCCAGTGGCAAGAAAATGGCTACATTGAGACCGCCTATCCTTTGATTGAAAAGAAGATGAACCCCAAATGGACGCCGAATGATTCCTTATTTTCAGAACAATGGCATCTACAAAACACCGGACAAACAAATGGAGGAGTAAGTGGTGAAGATGTCAATATCACTGGTGCTTGGAATAATTACCGCGGCAGTGGAGTTGTAATTGGTATTGTTGATGATGGGTTAGATTGGGATCACGCAGACCTAGACAACTATTACGCTGATAATTTAGATTATGATTTCTGTGGAAATGATGGCGACCCAACTCCTGCATCTAATGATGGCCATGGAACTGCTGCTGCTGGAGTTGCAGCAGCAGCGGGGAATAATTCGATTGGAGTTTCAGGCGCTGCGCCGCTAGCAAGTTTAGCAGGGTTGCAATTGATTTCTTGTTCAACCACTGATGTAAGGGAAGGAAATGCACTAAGTCATGAAAGACAGTCAATCGATATTTACTCTAATTCTTGGGGACCTAGTGACAACGGAAATACAGTTGAGGCCCCCGGTCCATTGATGATGGCCGCATTCGAAGATAATATTGAAATCGGAAGAGGAGGACTAGGAAATATAATCACTTGGGCTGCTGGAAATGGCCTAGATGATAATGACAATTCAAACTATGATGGTTATGCAAATAGCAGACATACAATTGCCGTTACAGCTGTTACTCACAAAGGAGTTCAATCATGGTATGCAGAACCAGGAGCCAATATTTTGGTAGCCGCTCCTTCTGATGGCGATGGTGAAGGAATAACAACTACTGATATCGAAGGAAATGGCGGTTACAAAAATGGAGATTATACCGATGGCTTTGGTGGTACTTCATCAGCCACACCTCTCGTTTCCGGAGTTATCGCCTTATTATTAGAAGCAAACCAAAATCTAACCTACCGCGACATTCAACACATTTTAGTACAATCTTCTAGGAAAAATGATGCTAGTGACTCTTCATGGTCGACTAATGGTGCTGGTCATGAAGTTAGCCATAAGTATGGTTATGGCGTTGTTGACGCTAGTGCTGCTGTTGATTTAGCAATAAATTGGAATCATGTTGATGAAGAAATTTCTTTCCTTTCCGGTAATTTAGATATGAACGATATCGAAATACCAGATAACTCAAATACCGTGATCAGCGATTCAATCAGTGTTTCACAATCCATTAAAGTGGAACATGTGGAAGTAATTGTGGATATCTCTCACGATTATAGAGGCGATTTAGAAATTATACTAACAAGCCCTCAAGGAACTGAAAATATTCTTTCTGAAAAACACAGTGATGGTGGAAATGACTGGAATAATTGGATGTTTACATCTGTTCATAATTGGGATGAAGATTCTGCAGGAACTTGGACAATCAGTGTCCAAGACAAAGGCAATGGAGATTCAGGAACTTTTCATGATTGGGAATTAAATATTTATGGAACTGAATTGAATCCTGACAGAGATGGAGATAATTTAACCAATACCAATGAAACTGAAATTCACGGTACTGATCCTGATGATATTGATACAGATGACGATCAAGTAAATGACGGACTTGAAATCTTGGTTTATGGGACTGATCCTCTATCGATAGATACTGATGGTGATGGCTTGGATGATGGCCGAGAAATTTTTGTTAACGGAACCAATCCGCTTGTTAGTGATACTGATGGTGATGGAATCACCGATGGACAGGAAGTGATTCTGTTCTTTACCGACCCCCTTACTCCGGACCCTGATTCAGACTTAGACAGTTTTTATTGGTTCCAAGATTGCAATGATTCAGACCCAAATATCTATCCTGGCGCTCCTGAATTGCTCAATTCAATCGATGATAACTGTGATGGTCAATGGGATGAAGGGTTTAATTCCAGTGATACTGATTTTGATGGATTAACAGATTTTGGTGAATATCATTTCTTCAAAACAAACCTAACTCTACAAGATACGGACGGAGACATGTTAAGTGATGGTGACGAAGTATTAGTCTATCAGAGTAATCCTTTGGTTTTCGACAATGACAGTGACCAAGATGGCTACTACTGGTTCCAAGATTGTAATGATACAAATGACCAAATCAATCCAGATATGATAGAACTACTCGATGGAATTGATAATAATTGTAGTGGAGAAATAGATGAAGATTTCATTGGCCTTGACCGGGATTTAGATGGATTACCAGATTTAGATGAATTCAACAGTTTTTACACTGACCCGTTAGATAACGACACAGATAATGATGGTCTAACCGATGGAGACGAGATATTCAATACTTCTACGAATCCATTAATACCTGATTTAGATGAAGATGGTGATGGCTTTAGATGGTTTGAAGAATGCGATGACACGAATGCGGAAATATATCCTGGTGCAACCGAAATATGGAATGGAATTGACGAAGATTGTAATGAATTAATCGATGATAACATCAACCGATATGAATATTTGATTGCACCGAGTAACTCAGATTTAACAATCAATGCAAGCAATGAGGAATTGAACTTGTCAATACAATTTGACTTATCTGAATCAATAAAACAACAAATCGGATTAGAATATATTTGGAAAAGAAATGGAGCAACTATTTCTCAAGAAGAGGTTTTGCGTGAGGATACAATCAATTGTACAAGAAATTATACCGGTTTCAATGCAGTATTGTGTGCGCAAAATGGCTCTGTTGGGCCATATTCAATCACAGTTACTGCCGTAGATGATTATCAAGGTGAGGTGGGTTTTTCTTGGAATATCACATATTTCATTTGGCATCCACCAGAACCAATAATCGAACCTAAAGAAGATGATACAAATAGCGAGTCTTCTGGAATAGGTGACCTTGAAATGGGCACTATTGCAAGCATTATAGCCGGAGTTGTAGTTATCGCTTTACTACTTATTTTATTGTGGGTGAGACAAGGAAGGCCCGAAACAAAAATTCCTAATCAACCACCCACTCAAGGATATCAATATCAAAATACACAGCAATATAGCAATGTTCCTTCAGCCCCATCGCTTCCTGATTTTAACAAGAAATGGAAGTAATCATTTAATGTTCACGTAATTCCAACCTACCAATCTTCCGTCAGTTGCATCTACTACCAGATTAAATCTATGATCTAAACCGTTGGTGTCCCATTCTCTCGAAAAGTCAACAGTTGTAGCACCATCGGTAGCATCGCCGATATTAGAAAAAATAGAATTTATTCCACTGCCGGGGACTACTACA
This sequence comes from Methanobacteriota archaeon, assembly GCA_002727485.1. The sequence goes on from PBXE01000018.1 coordinate 25,966, forward strand.
AGATACCCTACACGTGTTTCAGGATGAAAAGTACCTGAAGAAGTAAAAATGGCATTCTCACCCGTTAGTTCTGGAAATCTATATGAATCTAGTAAATTACTTTCTATAGTACTCAAGTTCATTACTTTGGGTATAAACTCCCTATTATGTGACACAGAGTCGTCGTAAACTCCTTTAGAATCAAAATCACAATTTTCAGAACTTACTTCGCCTGTAATGTTAAATTTCACCCATCCAGCTGTCTCATCAGTTGCAATCCAAGATACATTCCATTGAGTTGTAGAACCTAAGTCAGAGTCTATTGCCCTCCATATGTATCCTCCATCTTCAAGGGCAGCAGTAGCGCCTGATGCTGCACTCTGAAAATAATCAAAACATTGCATTGCGGTCTCTAAATTATGAGTCCTAATTGTTGAGTGATCTGGCATGTGAATTCCATTAACCCCCCACTCGTGCAATTCATCATCGTCCGGAGTAAGTTCATTCTGCATCGGTCTAGCATCATAAGAAATACCATATTCTAGTGATTTACTACCTAACTTTAATGAAGATTTTTGGAATGTATGGCTCATTGACAATTCTCCTTCTGGAAGAACGTAATCTCCAAGCAGTTTTGAGGTTGTAGAGCAATCTTGTCTGCTACTATCACTTCCAGAAATCAGTACATCAACAGTTTGCCTTGTTGCCCAAGGGTTTCCTTCTTCAACCCACAGAGTCATACTCGCTGAACCTAAACAGTAATCTTGAATATCCTTGTTAGTTGCAACAATTTTCCACATTTCCGTAGAACCTAATACTTCAGTACCCAATACTCTCCAATCCCAACCAAGTCTAAATCCTGAAGCACCATCATCAATGTAATCGTTCCCAAGTAGTTCTTGTAACTCAACAGGTTGTAATAGTAATGAAAAACCCGGTGTTATAACTTCCAAATCACCGAAAAATCCACCAACACCGTAATTCATAAGATTGCCTTCAAATTGGTCCGTACCTAATCTCAACTCCCAATCGACATAATTTCCAATTGTTGCTCTCTCTCTCAATTCTGTCCATTTGGTAGAGGTTATCTCTGCCTGCCCTTCTCTTTTGTCAGGGAAATCTGAACAAATGGTAGTACCAAATAAATCCTCTTTACTGTGGAATGCAACCTGTAGTTCGTCGAAATCATAGTTTGAAACTGATTCAACAGATAGCCAACTCATCCCATGGCCCCCGCGAACATTTACGGCACCTAATCTATCATTCGAGGATTGAGAAATCAATTGATCTGTTCCACCCTCTGAAATCGAAACCGAACCTGTTCCTTTTTCGATATCTATCTCAATTTTACAGAACTCGTAATCGGTTTCAAATTGATCAATCACTAAGTCTACATAACCTTCGGAAACCATAAAATTACCATCAGAGATTGTATATTCCATCTCATCTCCATAACTTAATTGGTCTGCAGTAAAAGGTTCTAATTGAGAACTAAAGTAATACCATCCGCCAGCACCTAAAATTAGTAAAACTATCAAACCAGCAGCGACTTGTGGTTTTTTTACCATTTCCATCAAGGTCATAGGATTATCTTGTTTGGGTTTTGGTTTTGAAATATTTTTTGGCTTTTTTACTTCCTCGGTTAAATCAACTAAATCAGCATCTATAATCTCTGCTTCGAGAACTTCTGTAGGCTCTTTTTTAGTGACTTTCTCTACTACAGGTTCAATTTCAGGAGTCAATGTTTCATCATCTTCTAGAGAAAATACTACTTCCTCTTCTTGAGTTTCTTGCTCTATAGTATCTTGTGAAGTTTCGGACAAACCCAACTCTGTTCTTGATAGCCCAGAATCTAATAATCTGTTCAATAAATCAATTTTTTTGCCACTGGTAGGTAAATCATTTAGAATACATAACGCCTTAAGTTTTGCAACTGTAAGAGTTGATGTTAAATCGTCAGACATGCCCCTAACCAAGTGGTCCTCAACAATGCCCCCTTTCAAGCATAGTGCTAGTTGTGTCCTAAACTGGCTATTTTTGAAATGATTAACCGGCGTCATTGCTGGTATGGGACATATGTTCCATCTGCTGACTGAACATAAATTACCTGTTCATATGTGCCATCAGACATCTTTCGATAGAAATATCCGTTTCCTGCTGGCTCATATGTCGATTGATCTGAACTTACGACTTCTTGTGTAGAATCGCCTTCAGCAACTGAATTTGTAGGGTTTTCTTTCTCAACTTCAGACGCTAAAGCAGACGATGTTGGAGGAGGGCCTGAACGCTTAGAAGCGCTAGGTTCTTGTGAAACCACCGATTGAGGAGGTCCACTTCTCTGTTCTTTTTGCGGTGGGCCTGAAGGGCCTTCTGCAGATTTAGGTGGCCCTGATGGTCCTTGTGCAATTTTTTCCGCTGATACTGCTTCTAAAATGAGTTGTTCCTCAGAAACTTTTCTTTTCTCAAGAATAGATTTCAGCTTGGCACTCTTCTTTTGAGAACCAATGAATGCGAATATCGAAAGTCCCAATAATACTATTCCTGGTAAGCCAGTAACTACTTGATTAGGCCATAATTTACCATTAACACTTAGTTTGGTATTTTGCTTTAGTGTTTCACCTTTACTGTCAACAAACTGAACTTTAGTACAATAATGACCCATATCTAAATCAAAATCGAAGGTATATGTTTCGCCTTCAAGAGGAGATTCAAGGGATGTAAATTGATTATTATGACTATTTCCTCCTCTAGCAATGACTTCTAGTTCACTAAGTGATAGGTCTTGACAATCTTTTGCTTTCAAAACATAAACTTCGAGTGTCACATTATCGGCAACTGAGGGCGCTCTCACTATCTCAACTTCTAATTCAAAAGGAACATCAAGAAAATCTTCTCCGGGAGAGGATGGTCCCCAAACATATCCCAAATCTTTCTCTGAAGTACCCCATAAATCATCATATGGAACACTCATAGTAAGAGGAAATAGAGCGAAGCCAAACAAAACTAAGGATACTCCCAACAAAAGAAAAACATTCCACCTTGACTTCTTAATTGCATCTTTCAAAGATTCTATCTTATCCTCAACCTTTTGCGGGTCTGGAGTGCTGTCAACTACTTGTCCAGGGTCAACTTCATCTTCCTCGGAAGGCGAAAAATCTTCACCTGTATCATCCAAATCCTCTTCGGACATATCACCTGCGAATTCAACTTAACACTTGAAAGGCGCGATAAAACGATTTTTGACAAATATTGGCGATGATATGAAAAAGTGTTGATGATACGCGCCTCTATGGACATCAAACTTGCTGTGTTATCTCGTGGTCCGCGATTATACAGTACTAGACGTCTGGTTGAAGAAGCGAAAAAGCGTGGACTGGATGTCTTCGTCGCGGACCCAATGAAATTTTCACTATATGTCGCTGATGGTTCAATAGACATACAATATATGGGAGAGCCTTTTTTGGCTGATGCAGTAGTTCCAAGAATAGGTCATTCGATTACTAAGCATGGGGTTGCTGTACTAAGGCACTTGGAGCAACTCGGCATATGGACGGCAAATTCTGGACAAGGGATTATTCAAAGCAGAGATAAATTACATGCCTCGCAAATTTTAGCTAGAAATAAAATCCCTGTGCCGAGAACAACTTATGTCAGAGATATTATTGATGTAGAAAGCGCTATTGATTTTGTTGGAGGTTTTCCTGTTGTAATCAAAGTAACTCAAGGTACTCAAGGTCAAGGTGTATTTCTAAGGCATACTCTTCATGAAGCGTGTAGTTTAGTGCAAGGTCTTTTACTGACTGGTAAATCAGTTTTAGTCCAAGAGTACATTGCTGAATCACATGGCAAAGATATTCGTGCTTTGGTTGTTGGTGATCGTGTTGTTGCAAGTATGAGGCGACGGGCAAGAGGGAGAGAATTTAGAAGTAATTATCATCTAAATGGAACAGTAGAAAAAGTGGATTTGCCTCCTGAATTCGAAGAACAAGCGTGCAGAGCGGCTAGAGTATTAGGGCTTCATGTAGCAGGAGTAGACCTCCTTGAAGCAGAACATGGTCCGTTGGTTCTAGAAGTAAACTCTTCACCTGGCCTTGAAGGCATTGAGAAAGCTAGTGGAGTGAATGTTGCTGGTGAAATAATTGACTTTGTCACTAGTCAGACCGCGTTTTCAGAAGTTGATTTAGACCAGTTACTTAGAACAATACCTGGCTCAGGAGTGCTCTCAATCCAACTAAAAAACCACCCAAACCTTGTCGGACAAAAAGTATCTCAAATTTTCAATCTAGGCTCAAATATTCCTGTTTTTGCATTATCTAGAGATAACAAATTAATTTGGAATCCTTCGGATGAATTACTACTTAGGTATGATGATATAATCGTATGTTATGGTGATTTATCTGAACTTAGATCTTCTGTTAAGAATGCCATTAGCGGAATTTCGAGTTCTAATTTTGAACCAATTGACAAGGAAGAATCCAATGCTTGACGTTCTTTCCTTCTAACAAAGTTCAATAAAGTAGTAAAAAAAAACTCAACTATGGCAGAAGCAAGGTTACGTGCGGGTGTAGCCACCTTGTTTTTCATCATTGCTTCATTTTCTCCTATTCTCAATTACAATACTTTAGATGGAGACAAATCATTTTTCACCTCCGAAAATATATCGACTGAAGTTAGGATACATGATACTGGTTCTGGATGGAATGATTCCGAAGTATTGATTTGGTATCCAAATCAGCCTGATGGAGAAAGAATTTTCCAATTTACAATAATGATTGATGGAATATCTAATATTCAACAAATTGATTACTGTAACTTGACAATGACTTGGCAATATAATATCAGTTCAGAAGATCATCTAATTTCTACTTCTCTTAACAAGAATAATTTTATCGAAATAAATGGTAGTCTGTGGCTAACCTATCAGTATCCATACGCTAATAACATATTTTTCGGGAACTACTTGATTAAATTAGAAACTGTCGATATTAACGGAATTAATTATTCATTCTCCCATCAAGGCATTGAAGTATTAGAACGAGGTTCTACAATTTCAACAATTGATAATTTTCCTAAAGATAAAATAATTTTTGCTAATGGAAAATTAACAGAGTTAGAATTTGAGATTACCAATACTGGTGTAAGTTACTCGAACTTTGATATTCTAATGACATTAGAAACAAATATGCCATCAGGTTGGAATCAGCCTCTGCTTTTTAATGATAATTACTCTTCGTTGTGGGGCGGTGATTCAATCTCGATGTCTATTTCATTTGATGCCCCATTAGATTTAACATCTGATCCTCCACCTGAAAATATTACTGTTAATATCTTAATTTCATATGAAAATGATGAAGGTGAAATTGTTGAGTTATCAAATGACTCTTTGTTATTTACTTCAGTAGTTGTTCCAGAAAATTCAATCCCTTATGTCTCGTTTTTTACCGATGAAAATCGAACCAATTTAATCGCTGATTCTTTATCTTTGGAACCGTTAGATAATTCAGTTGCAACAATTAATGGTGAGTCAATAACTCTGTTTGGAAATTTAACCAATTATGGTTTTCAAACCAGTTCATATGAAATGGTTGTAGAAATTGTAGATTCATCTAACCTGTGGAATATTAGCGTATTTATCAATGATAAGGAAGTAATTCTAGGCCAAGACAGTACATACTCAATCGGGACGAATATTGAGCCTTTAGAAAAAGTATATTTCAGTATAGAATTCAATCTGTTAAGTTCAACGTTTGATATTCAGGATATCTCAATAAAATTAACTGAAATAAACAATCTCGAAGACAGTGAAATTTTGTTAACGTTTCTTAACTATCAAATTAATAATCCAATAATTATTGGAAATATTTCAGATCAAAATTCTACTTTTGCAATAGGAGATATTTTGCAAAATGAATCGTTCGAATTCGAATTATTATTCCAATTAAATACATACTTCTTTACGCAAGGATTCATTAATCAATGGAGCCTTGAATTGGAAATGGAAAATGACCTAGCAATTCTAAACTCTGGAAATGTTTTTGGTTACTTAATACAAAACCAATCAAATGAATTACCCTTCCAATTTTCTCTAAATAATAAATTACCATATACTCTTCAAGTAATACTAAATGAAAAAATTAATACTGGGAATTATACTATCAAACTAACTTTGACACAAATTTCTGATGATGAAAACAATTCACTCTATTTTGACAGGGAAATAAGTTTCAATGTGTTAGAAAATATAAGCCTAAATGTTGATAATGAATCACAAAGCAATAATACAACAAATAATACAACAAATAATACAGCAAATAATTCGCAAAATAACAGTGGAAATAGTGAATCTAATTTGACTAATAACAACTCAAGTGATGATAAAAATAACACATTAATAGATAATAACACCAGTAATTTGTCTGATCAAACTCAAAATAATAGCTCAGTTCAAAATAATGATAATGAAGTTGATGATTCTGCAAAATCAAATGATTCTGATTCAAAATCGTGGATATTTATATCGATCATAATTTTCATTATGGGGAGTATTGTTATTTTTATTGTCCGAAAAAGACGACCCCTAACTTCTATTCAAACTATCAGCAAAGACCCGGTAATAATTGAAAATAATACACCTATGCCTGTTATTCAAGATTTAGGTGTTGCACAGCCAACTATTTTACGCCAATGGACTGACGCAAATGGATATACTTGGAGACAGATGTCAGACCGAAGTGTGCTATGGTGGAATGGACATTATTGGGTCCCAGTAAACCAAAATCAATGAATTGTAAATCTATGGCTGATGTTTTGCTCCCGATGGTTTGATATGTATCACCCCATTCCTCTTGTTGTCCTTCGGGACATGGGATGCACGCTCGCTTCGGCGAGAGGCGGTGAACGCCAATGGATGAACGCAGAGATATTAGGAAACAAAGAAGGGCCTTGAGACCTAGTCAACTTAGACTAGGTCAAGAAGATAATATCGGCTTACCTGCACGTTTATCTCATATCCAAAATTTGCCTTGGATTAGTTGTTATAATAATCAATTAAGGGCAGAAAATAAATCAAAAAATACTCAGAAATCTTATGCAAGTGCCCTTCGTTCATTAGTTGAAACAATTCTTCCTGGTGAAAATGTAATCAGTGAAAGTGAATATGAAAAAATGACAATCTTGGAACTTGCTGAAAGAATGGAGCCTCTAAATGGTAGAATAGATTTGTGGACGCATAGTCTATCTGATTTGAAGCCTACAACATATAATGCAAGACTAGCCGCTGCAAGGCATTTATTGAAGTGGCTTGGACATAGATGGCCAGAACATCTTTCTAGGGCTAGAACTGGAAAGAGATTACCTCGAACATTAACTAGAAGGGAACTGTCAATGGTTATTGAAGCATCTGAAAATAGTGAAAACCCTGTTGCCTCAATCGTTGTAACATTGATGTTGGATACTGGTCTTAGAGTTAGTGAAGTCTGTAATCTAAATTTTAGCGATATTGACCTGCACGACCGTTCAGCCAGAGTAATAGGCGGTAAAGGTGACAAAGATAGATTGGTACTATTTACCCAACGCACATTAGATAAAATTCAATCATGGATTCCTGTTCGTGAATCTAGGTTAAGAAATGAAGATTCAGCATTACTTTTGAACTCAGCAGGTAGAAGATTACAACCTAGAGGAGTTCAAAGGTTGATGGATTCTTTAGCCCTTGATGCAGGCCTTCCAAGAGGAAAATTAACTCCTCACGTACTTAGACATAATTTTGCAACTGGCCTTCTTGAACGCGGTGCAGATCTAGTGTCCATCCAAAAATTACTCGGACACAGTACTATTGCCACCACAAGAGTGTATCTTGAAATTTCAGATCAAACATTGAGAGAAGTATATCACAGGGCTCAAGCAACTAGAGAAAATTTAGAGCAAGATAAAACCCCGCCGGACGAATTAATTGAAAATTCACCATCCACCAGTTATGTAGAGGTAGAAGAATACTAGTTTTTCTTTCCTTTACGCTTCGAGATTTTTTCCGGACCCAACCAGTTTCTTCTGGGTTTTACTTCTTGTCCTTTGTGCCCGACAATGGGGCAAAATTTGCCAGAGCGACACCTTGAGCAATTCTCCTTAGGAGGTAATTCAACAGTTTTCCTTAACCGCCCATACTTCCTTCTTGGCATGTACTGGACTTGCTTAGCAGGTTATTGAATAATTCGTAATTTACTTCTTGAAATTCTTGAACCATGACATCTTCGAAATAGGCGTCTTTGGTGATGGCCCAATTTTCTTTGATTCTGATGTGTCTTTTTTCTCTTTCTTCGGTTTTGTACTTTTAGCTAAATTCTTAGCACTAGAAGCGACTTCTTTAGCCTTTGCTGGAGCTTTCTTTGCTGCTGCCTTTGCTTTATTTGCTGTTGCTTTGGCCTTGGCTGGAGCTTTCTTTGCTGCTGCCTTTGCTTTACTTGCTGCTGCTTTGGCCTTGGCTGGAGCTTTCTTTGCTGCTGCCTTTGCTTTGGTTGAAACTGCTTTAGTAGCAGATGCAGCCTTGTCTGCGCTTTTTGCAGCGGATGCTATTTTCTTAGCAACTGCTGCTTTTATTCCTGCTTTGATTAATTTGGAAGCGCCAGCGGTAGCTACTTTCGAAACTGTATCTAGTTTAGCATCAACCAATTTCTTTGCAGTTGCTGCACCTACTCCTGGTAATGCGGTTAATTTCTCAATCTTGGATGCCTTAGTCTGTGAAGCCATTCTTTCACCTATTACATCCATGAAGGCTTCCTTTCTTGAAGTCTTCCTATGAATATTAAATACAAAATAGGTGATTTGATGAGTATAGAATAATAGCATTAACTATGGCGGAGATTGGTTCAGGTCAATCCACAACTCTAATTTGCCAGGTTCTAAATGCTAAGCCGGATCATAAAATCGATGAAACAAATAATCTTCTTAGGTCTAAACATTTTCCTTCTTCGAAGAAGGTGATTTATCTTGGAAATGTTGCTACAACCTTGATTTCATTATTGCAACACCCTGAAACACCCGAATTCAAAAACAAGCCTAATTACAACGAGCAGAAATGGGAAATTGTAACTAGGGATGGGCAATTAAAAATAACAATTGTTTCTGATTCATATTGGGGCTTTGGATTATTCAATTCCAGCTACCTCAACACTATTATTCTAGATGGTCCACTTAATCTTAGAAGTAGAGTCATTTTTGATCTAGTCTCTTCCCTTCCACACAAACCTTGGGAATTTAAACATCTTTCAGCAATTAGAAGGTGGATGAATAAAAATCATCCTAAACTGGATGAAAAAATAAATCAGAATAATTGGAATGAATTGGTAAACTTTTCCAAACAGAAATTTGAAGAAATAATTGAAATAATGTCTGAAGCAATATCAAAGATTTCTCAGAAAGTGAAGAATACAAATTCGAGCGATGATTGGGACAAAGAAAAATCAGCAGTGTTAGTAGCCGCTGCTGAATTTGATTTACAACTAGCCAAAGGGGCACTTGCTGATGATAATGGACCAGCAATAGAAAGAGCGATTGCAAGAATTGAGGCTTCGTTGATTGAAGCCGATCCTGAAACGGGGATTCACAAAAAAATAAATGAAGATGAAGTCTTTGAGCAGAAAATTATTATTTCCGATATTACAATGGACAATGAAGAATCAGTAGTTTCAAATCTCGAAACGATTAATGAAATCGACTCCATTGTATCTGAGGAAGATATCCCACTCGTCGATTTAACCGGGATTTCAGAACAAGAATGATTTAATTTCAACAATCTCGTTTCCGCGTCGCGTTCATAAAGGGGTGGCTTTTGGGATGGATTGGTCGAAATGGCATCAAAGAAGAAATCTGAAGGTAGTGGAATACAGCAAGCAGCTGGTTTAATTCGATATTTCGACGAAGAATCAGAGCATGCATGGAAGATTACTCCTATGCAGGTTTATTCTGCTTGTATCATTATTGGAGTCTTCTTTTACCTAGTAAATCAAGGCGTTGTAAGCGCTATTTGGAATCTATTTTGATTCTAATTATAACGGTTTAATCATTATAATTTTATTTTCTATTGTTGCCATCTTTTGTGCAACCTGCATAGCAGTGTTAAGATTCTCAGTAGCACCGAGTGTTCTCTGACCTTCAGAGTCATGAATAATTAAACGATGTGTCAAGTTGGTTAAGACACCTTGATCTATTCGCTCAAAAACCCAATGTTCATTTTCAATTCTGATCATTGCAGGAACGTCAACTAATGGCCCCATTTGATTGCCTGTATGTGTTGTTCTTGCCTTGAGCCCTCTTAAATCTCTAATTGGATTCCAATTTCTCATTCTAACTGGTGCTCTTACTCTTTTTTTCTGCTCTACGCCGTCTCTAAATGCTCTTGTCATTAGGGTCCCATCCCTTGAAGTCCTTGACTTCAAATACAGGGTCGACTAATTACTAATAAGAAGCGCGACGAAAAAGTAGACAAAAATGCCGGTTTCATAGGGTTACAGGTTTATTCAATTTTTTAACATGTATTTCAATACTCTTTGCTGCAAATAAACTTGGAAGCCAACCAAAAACAATGAATGTCATCAATGGCCACGCAGTAAATAGCGAAAAGCAAAGAATAAAGATTATCAAACAAGATAATGGAAGTAAAAATTTACTCAAAGATGGTGATAATACATCTGTTTCTATGATCCATGGTTGAACAATACTAATTGGTAATAATATTAAGCAAGCTGGGACTAAGAAAATTGCATATGGGGTAAAAATAAAAATTATACTTGGAGCGAAAATCAGGTTCATCCTTATCCACCACAACTCTGGTCGAGCCGCACTATCAAAGCCGAAATTAGGAAGAATCAACGAAATAGAGGTTAGGCTAAAAATTCCAACTACAAGCCAACTTGATTGAAGAAGATATCCATTTCCTTCATCAAATGGTTCATGATTAATCAAAAAGAGACTACTGACTGAGAACAGAACTATGGCGCTGATTGATAATTGAAACGTTAATGAATTACTACGGCCGTCACCATGTTGCAAAAAAGATTCGTTCTGTTTGCTTGGCACTGTCACGAAAATCAATCCAAAGGAGTGTAGAATAAAGAATAAAATCATGATAAATTCGCCATTTTGTGAAATGTCCATCCACCATGATTCAGTAGATTGGACCGAATTTGATAATAGATATATCAAACAGGGTAGAATCAAATACATTTTCAATTTTGTTCTTCTCACTAATACATCTAATCCTTTATCAGAATAAGAAATCGTTGAAATAGCAAATAATTCACTATTTACAAGAATCAATAATGCTGTGAAGATTACCACTAATAGCGAATAATCACCATACTTAGGAAGCGTCGTTTGAAGAGGTAAAGCAGATGGTTCGTAATAAGATGATTCGGGGAAAAATATCCAATATGAAACAAGGGCGGAAAATGAAAGATAAATCATAATTCTATGTTGTACTGCCTTTCTAAGTTCATCCGAGGAAATAGATATACTTGGCAGCCTATTACTAAGTAAAGCAAAAATAATCAATGAAAAAAATACTATTTCAGGAGCCCCATCTCCAGTTAATAATAATCTCAAATCAAATAAATTAAATTCTCCAGGACCCAGTCTTTGGGAAATTTCTAGGTAAGAAAGGTCTCTCTGGAAAATTGCTCTAGCTCTATCTAAAATCATATACCCGACTAGAAATAAAGGCCCTAATCGATGTAAATATAACCCAAATTTTCCTAGTTGAGTTGGAATTTTTTGTAAATAAGATTCAATTTTACTAGGAATTAACCATGTCGATAAAAGAATCAGTAGAATTGGGAAAACCAACGGCGACTCGTCTCCCAGCATATTGTATTCTAAGTGGTGAAAGCCCTTGAGCATGGCGGAAGCAAGATAGACAAGATAGCGAACCGATAGGCATGGCCTCAGCAGGTTGGCAAGAAGAAGACCTCGACTTGGTCGCAAAAAATTCCTGTTTGGCTAAACTCGCTTCAGACCTAGGAATGGATCTAGAATCCTGGCTAACTTGTGCTACTACGCCACTTAATGAAACATTGAGGTTAACTGTTTCGAGGAATGATAAAGATTGGACTATTTCCAAAATTAAAGAAATGGGCGGAGTCCCTATTTCTTGGATGCCTAACCAGACCGCTTGGCAAATGCCATTTTATCGTGGCAAAGTTACAGAGGGATATCACAAAAGAATTCTAACAATACTTCATGATTCGGGGAGAATAACTAGACAAGAAGCGGCCAGTATGCTACCAGTACAATTATTGAATCCTAATAATGGTGAAATGATTCTCGATATGTGTGCTGCTCCCGGCTCAAAAACTACCCAAATTGCTGAGATGATTGCTCCTGAAGGTTTTGTAATCGCCAATGAACCTGTATCAGGAAGAGCAAATATGTTAATTTCAAACAGGGCAAGACTCGCTCTTCCTAATGTATTAATCAATCAACAGGATGGCAGGCATATCGGCAGAATACCTCCCCCAGGTTTTGATGCAGTTGTCGCCGATGTTCCATGTACAGGAACTGCTACAACTAGAAAAAATATCAAAGTGTGGAAAAGTTGGAAACCAAAGGCTAGCCGTGGTTTATTTGATTTGCAGGTTTCAATCACAGTTAGAGGCGCTAAATTACTTACCCCTGGTGGTAAATTAGTTTATTCCACTTGTAGCATAGACCCTTGTGAGAATGAGGCTGTAATCGCTGAAGTACTACGCCAATGCCCGTGGTTAGAATTGATAGAAATAGATGAAAGTCTGGTTGATGGTTTAGTATTAAAGCCCGGATTAAATGAATGGAACATACTGGACCAAGAAGGAGAAAGATATGAAATCAAACATGAATTACCTAAACTCCCTAATCTTAAATTACATCATCTATGTTACAAAGATAGGAAAAAAGTAACTGAAGAAATTGATGATGAATTAGAATCAATTATCTCTCAAAAATTAAAGCTGTGTCGTAGATTAAATCACCAAGATAACAATACTGGCGGCTTTTTTGTTGCTATACTTAGGCATAAACCAGAAGCGACTCCTGAAGGGATTGCAAAAGCATTTATTCCAAAACGAAAACCCCTAGAGAATTCATCATGGAAACCAAAACTGATGGATAAGCCCAAAACAAATCGGCATTCGGTTTTTCCTGCAAACGAAGAGGTAATCGAAAATATCTCTTCTAGATATGGAATTGATGCCAAAAAATGGTCTTGGTGGAGTAGGGGAAAAAGGCTGAATATTGCTTCCAAATCTGTAACTGATAGATTGTATAACAAAGTCTGCCCAAATAAAAAGGGCGACTTGTGGCCGGAAGGAACGTTTCATCCACTGAAATTAATACATGTTGGAATGCCAACATTTGTTAGAAACAAAGGGACTTGGAGAACTAGACAAGAATCTATTCCTGCTCTTGAAAATGATATCAAAAATACTTTCGAAGTGAAACAACAAACCATCGTAAAGATGCTTGAAGGTTGGGTTCCAACAATAGATGAGTTTTTGCAAGTTGAAAAATTTAGCCAAATAAAAGAGGGCCCGTTATTATTGAAATGTAGCATACAAAATTCCGATGCAATAATTTCAGCATGGTCAGGAGTTAGAATTAGTTTAATGATAAATACTCTAGAAAGAGATATTCTTAGAGCAAAGTTGGGATTGGATTTTGAAAAATCGGAGGTGATTTAATGCGAAAATTTGTATTGATTTTTGTCTTAATTATCTTTTTTTCACCATCAATTTATGCTGACGAAGGAGGCTATAATGCACAATTTCGTGTGGATATTCCGAATCCTGAGCCAGTAACAACTATCTTAGAAGAGTGCTTTATTGAGCTTGATTTAACCGATAACTGTACTAGAGAAAGCGACTCCGTATCTCTATCATGGTGGTTATGGAGTGATCAGACTAATTCTAACTGGCCAGATGATGACGCTAAATCTCGCTCAGGAACCTATAACTTATCTTCTAACACAGATTTTGAATCCATTTCTTTCTTCAACCAACAAGGTTCAAAAAGCGAGGCGGAAAATAATTATTTGAAGATTGATTCAATCATGCCAATTATTGATTTAACAGGTGAGATAATCGTTGTGGAAGGTGAAACTGGCCCTTGGTATATTCGAATGCCAATAGAAATGACGCCCAAGCAAAATCTTACTGATGATACACTGCTTTACATTTTTTTGAGTAAGAAAAATGCAATCGACATGCATGGCAGAGAAATTCCTAATTTGATTTATGACATGAAGCCCGAGGTCGGGTTTGGAATTAAAGCAAATAATACTACAAGTGTCGAATGGTTAATCAGTTCAGAACACCTATATGCTGCTGGAATTGACTTTGAAAAAGACCCCTATGATTGGCAAATTACGATGGCATTTTTCGGCTCAATTGAATCTGATAACTCAACCGAGCATTTGCTTTCATTACATCATTTCGACTTACCATTTGATTCGCAAAATATTGAATCTAAAGCACTATACATGCCGATTTTAATTTTTATATTATTGGCAATAATTTGCTTCGGTTTAGTATCTCAATCTTACCGTAATGAAAGAGGAATGCCAAAGATTTCTGCAGGATGGAAAGATAAAACTACATTGGTGGTTGAAGTTCAATCCTTTGAAAAGAGAATCGAAGTTAAGTCGGTAAAAATTGAGCCTCCATGGAAGATGAGAAATAATCCGAAGAGTAGATTTATTGAGCCGAATCAACTAATCAATATAGAGATAAAAGTGAAACAAGAACTAGCAGAAAATTGTAACATAGGAATCCAATTAGAAGTTGATGAACTGGGCTCATGGACTCAATATCTTGCCTTGAATAGTCCCCCTGCTGAAAAATGATAGAGTCGAAGTGTTGAAGATATAGAGGATTTACCGAATAATGGTGCTGATATGAATCTAGATAAGACAGACCGTGCAATTCTTCAAGCATTATTAGAGGATTCTCGCGCTAGCCAGAGAGAATTATCACGAATTGTCGGTGTCGCCCAAGGTACAATCACTAATCGCCTCAAGAAGTTAGAATCGCAAAATATTATNCAAGGTTACTCTGTAGTTCTAGACCCTGAAAGTGTAGGTTGGAGTATGACTATCATGGCAGGTTTAAGGATTGCAAAGGGCAAAATGATCGACGTTCAGCAGAAAATTGCTGCTGACCCGAGAGTATTTTCTGTATACGATGTGACTGGAGACTGGGATTCAATGGTGCTGGCTAGGGTAAGGGANCGTGCCGACCTTGATAACCTAACGAAGACCGTATTTACACTAGAAGGAGTTACTCGGTCTTTCACTCATGTTGTTCTAAATACTGTCAAGGAAGACGGATTTGCTAAGCCAGCTCCAAATAAGAACATAGATGAATAAGACATTTGAATGATGGGTGTTAGCCTATGTCATGGCTTCTAGACTTAATGTTACATTTTTGGTTGCTTTGGCACTNCAAATGTTGATGATTGGAGCAACTGCAGCACCACTCGCTGATGGATTAAATCCAATGGGTGATTACTCAAAAATGAATAAAGCACTCAGAGATTCATTGTCCTCGTCACATGAAGATGAGGTTATTCCTGTTATTTTCCAACTTAACTCTGAAGTTCTAGATGAAGATTTATCCGAACTAGAAAATTTTGGTGCGACTATTTTAGGCGACGCACCTTTAGTCGATGGAGGACTCATTGAAGCGACCGTTAGAGATGTAAGAGTAATTTCAACTTGGGATAGAGTCGAATATTTAGAGTTAGATCAACCTCTTGACTTTTTCTATTTACCTCAAGAATGGGGTGGTGAGATTAAAACCGATCCTGGAATTTTGATGCATGAGACGACTCATGTCGTTAAAGCAACCGATGCATGGGATAGAGTGATTATTTCTCCAAATGGGGATATCGAATATGAAGTTGATCAAAAATTCACTGAATGGGATGGCGATGGAACCGCAATTGTTGATCTTGATACCGGCGTTGATGCAGGACATCCCGATTTTGACTATCTAGAACCTTGGACCGGTGATAAAGTCATTTACTCGGCTAAATGGGACGGTGTTTGGACAGAGACAACAAATTCTGATACCTCATCAGGACATGGTACCCACGTCGGTGGAACAATTGCTGGTAATGGAGATGCTTCTGCTGGTCGAAGAGCAGGTGTAGCAAAAGGTGCTCAAATGGTTGCACTTGGAACTGGTGATGGAGCATCTATTTTTGCTGCCGAACAAGGCCTAGAATGGACATATACTCATTCCATACCAGGACAAAACCAATTCCACATTAGAGTAGTTTCTAACTCTTGGGGAACTGATGGAGATTATGACCCAAACGGAGTTATTGCTCAATTAACTGATAGACTAACATATGAAAATGGCGTTGCTGTTATTTTTGCTGCATCTAATTCAGGTGGTAATGGTGGAGAATGTTCTGGTGGATTGAAAACCAATGTCTATGCAAATACACCTTCAGCAATTTCAGTTGCCGCTCTAACCCATGATGGTTCTGCTGTGACTTCTTTNTCATCCCGTGGTTGTATGAATCAACAACACACTTGGCCGGATGTCGGTGCACCAGGTCGCGATATTTGGGCTACTGCACCTCGAGGTACTGCTATTGATGCTACAACTAAACTACAAGGTGATCTGTACTATATGTCAATCTCGGGAACATCGATGGCCACCCCTCATGTTGGCGGAATGGCCGGATTAATACTGGATATTGCTCCATCTCTTGGAGTAGCAGATTATCATAGAGATGATCATGACTTTGGAGATAGTTTAGTTGGAGGAGAAGGAACTGCTGCATATGGTCAGTATGAGAATTGGGATAATGAAAACTTCAGTCGAGTTCATGAATTAGAATTGATACTAGAACTAACTGCTGATTATGAAGGTATGGCAAATTCTTGTGAAGATGGAAATGCTGATGATTCCTGTAGCGATATTCCCGAACAATGCTATTTGAGTGACACTGGACAATGTCATGACTGGAGATTAGGTCATGGATTAACAAATGTTGATGCTGCAGTAGCACTAGCAAGAACNCTTGAATTGATGAGAGACCAAGACGGAAATGGAATTGTTGACCACCCAGAATACAACGTTTGGGATGCTTGGGAAATTTATGAAAATATGATGGTCGAGAAAACTATCTCATTAGATACAGACCGAGTAAGGCACTCTTGGAAAGGTGATTGGAATCATTTCAACAACGGTGATGTTGGAGCACTGTACTACACTGAAGACTCTCACTATGTTTGGATCCCAAATGGAACAACTAGGCTGGAGGCTATGTTCACTGCAACAGAATTCGAATTAGATTCTCTTCAAGCAGGTTCGATACAATTAGAAATCGATTTAGGAGAAGATGGAAGTAATGATCAAGGACAAGGAAATAGAATTGCAGATACTTGGTATTATGATTTAGATGTCGATTCTTCACACTGGGGGAAATGGACTCACTTTGATGTTTCAGGGCAGGCAATGACTATTCTTGGGATAGTTGAAGATCAAGAGTTCTTTGAATCACGAATACCGTATACTGTAGATGTTATTTTAACTCTCGATTTAGATTCTCCAGTTGATATTTCATTTGAACAAAGGCCTGACTTTTATTCCGATTTAGATCCTACAACACCATCAGATGAATATGACTCTTCAATGGATGGAATGCTAACATTCACTCGAAATGTCTACGACCAGCAAACTATAGTTAGCATGATAACTCCAAAATCATCTGGTGAAGAGGCTGATTCGGAAGGATTTTTCTCCGCACTAGGAAATTTATTTGCTGAACATGGACTAATTATGACGATGTTTAGTTTAATTATTCTTCTTTCAGCTGCAGGTATTGGCTATGTAATCCGTTCTTCGAGAGAAGGAAGTGATGAGAAGGATTTCGATATCAGTTTAGAAGCCGAATTAATCGATGAAGATTGANTACTCCTCTTCACATCTTATCATTGCTTGGAGAAACTTNCCAGCACCAAAAGATACTCCACCTTGTGGTTTCCAACCTTTGGAAATTAGACTTGAAACCTTAGANATTAATCCTGATTCTTTATCTAAAATGTTCCAATTCATTAGACCATGGTCTACTGGCTGTAAAGTTTCATCTGAGATAATAATATATTTCATGATAACAAGAATAATTCGACAATGTATAAAGAAAATTATTTTTCTGANTCAACNCTTTGTTGAGCCAAGTCAATATAATCTGAATTTATATCATACCCGATATAACTCCTACCTGTTTGCTTTGCAGCACATGCGGTAGACCCTGAACCTATGAATGGGTCCAATACAACATCTCCTTTGAATGAATAAAATTCTATACATCTTCTAGGCAATTCATTGGGAAAAGGTGCTGGATGGCCAATTCTTTTTGCTGATGNTGTTGGGAATCGCCAAATCGATTTTGTCAAATCNATAAANTCCTGNTTNTCNATAGTATCNTCNCGTCCTTCNGNTCTNTCTTGCTTTGTNCTATCCAATTTGAAAGAGCCCTTTGAATAGATTAAGATATATTCGTGGACATCTCTAAGGCAAGGGTTAGATGCTGACTTGAAAGACCCCCAAGCGGTGCTAGAACCGGCTGAAGCGGATTTATCCCAAATCACTTCNCCACGCATCAAAAAACCAATTTCGAGCATAATCATATTCACATAGCTAGTAAGTGGAATGTATGGTTTTCTTCCTACATTGGCAATATTAATTATCGCCCTTCCACCTGGAACTAGTACTCTGTATGTTTCTTTGAATACATCCCTCAATAAATCTAGATACTGTTGTAAACTNAGGTCTTCATCATACTCCTTAGTAACATTATATGGAGGAGATGTCACCATTAGGTGAACGCTATTTGGAGGGATCATGCCCATATCTCTAGAATCGCCACANATTAGACTATCTTTGAGAAATTCNGGNAACTCTTGTGGNTCTCCTACATCCGATTCTCTTGGTATCTCTTGATACATTTTGGNATCATAATATTTTGNTGAGTCGTGACCTTCTCGCTTTGAAACTCCAAAACTAGAAGTCTTTGTAGAGGCTGATTTTTTTGAGCCTCTATTTACTGTCATAGGCTCATCTGTGTCGCGCGGCTTCATAATCCAATCGGATAATTAGGACATTCATACGCGCGTTTTAACACCCCTTTCCAATATCCAAATCAGGAAATGACACCTGTCAACCAGTTTTCATAATCCTCATTCGCAGAAGCATTCAGTTTAATTATCGCAGGAATATCATATGGATGATTTTCTGAAATAAAACTCTCTAAACCTGCGATATTTGCTTCATCGGTTTTGAANAATGAAATAATCTCTTGATCATTATGTTTTTTTCCTTGCCAAAGATAAGTGGATTTGACATCTGTCATAAGAATACAAGCTGCTAATTTTCTCTCCAACACATCATCTACAATTTTTTTTGCTGANTCCTCATTAGGAAAAGTCACTAAAACTAAGGTTAGGCCCATGCTATGCCTAAANGGTGTAGATTATTGATTAGTCGATTAAAGTTCAGCGATATCTTGTCTTTCTGATTCAACCTTGAACTTCTTTACTGCTTTGTTATAGACGCTAGAGTCTATATCTCCTTTCCTAACTAGTCTAGATAATGTAGCCAAAGTAATCGCTTTTCCATCAATTTCGAAAAATCTTCTCAAAGATTCTCTAGTATCTGAACGTCCAAAGCCATCTGTACCTAGAACTGTGTAGTCATCTGGCATCCATTGTCTTACCATGTCNGGAACTGCTGCCATATTATCAGAAACTGCAATAATTGATTCAGATGATGAGGAAAGCATCTTTTCAACCCAAGATTGTTTTTCTTCTTTGTCTGGATTTAATCGATTCCATCTTTCACATTCAAGTCCGTCTCTTCTCAATTCTCCGTATGAAGTGGCTGACCAAATTTCACTACGAACACCAAATTCTTCTAATTTTTCAACTGCATCAAGAACTTGAAGCATAATTGGCCCTGAGCCGATTAATCTAACCACGGGTCCGTCGCCCTTAGGCGCTGAACGAAGTTTATACAGACCTCTAATTATTCCTTCATCTACGCCTTTTGGCTTAGCAGGCATTGGNTAATTTTCATTGTAGACTGCAATGTAATACATTACATCGATATCTTCTAGATACATTTCCTTTATTCCATGCTGAATAATTGTAGCAAGTTCGTATGCGAAGGCTGGGTCCCATGCTCTGACCGAAGGATTTGTGTGAGCCATAAGTAATGAGTGCCCATCCTGGTGTTGTAATCCCTCTCCGTTAAGCGTAGTTCGACCAGAAGTAGCGCCCATGAGGAATCCTCTAGCTCTTTGGTCGGCGGCNGACCAGATTAAATCAGCAACCCTTTGNAANCCGAACATTGANTAAAATGTGTAAAAAGGAATTGTTGGACAAGAATGAGTGGAATATGAGGTGGCTGAAGCGATGAATGTTGAAGTTGCACCTGCCTCATTTATGCCTTCTTCGAATAATTGACCAGCCTCGGATTCCTTATACTTCATCATAACTTTGTGATCTACAGGCGTGTAAAGTTGCCCCTCTGGGTGATAAATACCAAATTCTGAAAATAATGGGTCCATCCCNAAGGTTCTGGCCTCATCAGGAATAATTGGGACTATTCTATTGCCNAATTGCTCAGATTTCATTAGTGATCNAAGCAATCTTACAAATGCCATTGTAGTAGAAACTTGCATCTTACCTTTGGTACCTTCATCAAATTCTGAAAACGTATTCTTATCGGCCATCTTTAGATTAGATTTTGGTGATCTTCTTTCTGGAACTGGTCCATGTAAAGATTTTCTTCTAGCCTTAGCATAAGCCACTACATCTGGAACATCTTTAGGGTCAATTAATGGATAATCTTCAAGTTGTTCATCGCTAAAAGGTAGATTCAAATCATCACGCATAAATTTCATGCTTTCCATGTCTGCCTTTTTCTTTTGGTGAGTTGTGTTTCTACCTGCAAATGATGGCCCTAATCCATAACCTTTGATTGTTCTAATAATTACTACTGTAGGTTGTCCTTTGTGAGCAGTAGCCTGCGCATATGCAGCATGTAGTTTGACGAAGTCATGACCTCCTACATCTTGACAAAGTTCTTCTAAATCTTGGTCAGAATAATCTTCAACCAAAGAAGACAAGTCATCAGAATTGAATAGTTCCTTGCGAATAGTAGCGCCATCTGCAGTCATTATTCTCTGCTCATCACCATCTACAAGAGAATTTAATCTAGCGATTAATAGTCCGTTGACATCTCTCGAGAATAATTCATCCCAACTGCTTCCCCATAGGACCTTGATTACATTCCACCCAGAACCTCTAAATCGACCTTCTAATTCTTGGATAATCTTTGAATTTCCTCGAACTGGGCCATCTAATCTTTGAAGATTACAATTCATAGTCATGATTATGTTATCTAATCCTTCTCTGGCTGCTAGAGATAATTGGGAAAGTGATTCGGGTTCATCAGATTCCCCATCTCCCATTGTATACCAAACACGAGATGTAGTAGTATTACACAATCCTCGAGATTCTAAATATCGATTAAATCTCGCTTGGTGAATTGCAGTCATTCCACCCAGCCCCATACTTACACTAGGGAATTCCCAGAAATCTGGCATCAATCTAGGGTGAGGATAAGATGAGAGGCCTTTACCCTCTACTTCTTGACGAAACATATCGATTTGTTCTCTAGTCAATCTTCCTTCAAGCCATGCTCTTGCATATACACCAGGGGATGCATGGCCTTGCCAATATACATGGTCGCCTGAACCATCTCCGTTTTTACCTCTGAAAAAGTGATTGAAACCTGATTCCCATGCGTGAGAAGTAGAAGCATATGTAGAGATATGCCCTCCAATTCCTTCGAAGTATTTGTTGGCCCTAGTTACCATCATCATGGCATTCCAGCGAATTATCCCATGAAGGCGCTTTTCCATCTCAAGATCGCCTGGGTAATCACCTTGCATCTTTGGTGGAATTGTATTGAAATATGGCGTATTGATTACATCGATATCTACACCAGCAGATTTAGCAGCATTCATTGTGGCAAGCAGTAATCTTCTTGCTTCCGCATTACCTTGTTGGCCTTGAACTGCCAAAATTGAATCTATCCACTCTTGCGTAGAAATAGGGTCAGGGTCCGGTAAAACACTGTCAGACTCAAAGGTCAAAGTAACTCCCCCGTGTGGCTCCTAATACTCTCGGCTTTCAAACCCTTCTAAATTTAAAATTACCAATATTTTGATCATTAGTGCTTTTTTTCCCCGATTTTGGGCTAAAAACGCAATACTGAGCACCTTTCTAATCAAATCGATAAATGACCATGTCGGCACAAGACATAAAGACCGATTTCACTGGGGGCGGTCTATGTCTGTAGAAGCCATGGTACAAGGAATGATTGACGATTTAACTGCCACTCTAGTTGATGCTGCAAAGCACGACAAGGGTAACTCCGCTGCTGGTACAAGAGTACGCAAAGCAATGCAAGAATGCAAAGCTTCTGCTCAAGCAGTTCGTGTTCAGGTTCAATCCGACAAGAACAACTGAGTACATACTCAACAATCATTTTCTTAGTCTTGAGCGAAAGCAAGAGTTAGTCAAATACAACTAAATCCTGCTGATATTCAATAATGCTCAAAGGTAATGATTGTAACAACTTACTATGCAAGAGAGACGAATTTGGATTTCTATCCTAATTCTTGGTATTCTTTTCCAAATTCTCGCTGCTATTTTTATGCCATTAGGGCTAGATGCTCATGTTCATGCAACATATGTGAGTGATGGAATATCTGATGGCGACCCTACTCTAGACTGGGGAAAACTAAGAATCGATGGTGCAAATCAATCAATTGCAGAAGAAATATCTGCAGACGAAAAGTGGTTAGTATGGCATAGTATCTTAGAGATATGGTTTGGAATTTTTGGAATCTCATTACTAAGCCTGCACATCTTAAGTTTGATTATTTCCTTTTCAAGTTTANCTGTTGTATTTTTTTCAACTAAATCATTGTGGGGAGAAAATAATGCTCTTGCATTAACAGCAATTCTGTCTATCTATTCACCCCTAGTTAGGTCAACTGGAAGGCTTTACCAAGAGAGTTTGGTTTTGATGTTGGCTACAATTGTAATCTTTGCAATCATTCGAATAATACGTCGAGAAAATCATAAATTTTGGCATATAACTTGTTTATTATGCCTAGCAGTTATCTTGTCAGTTAAAGGATTACCAGTAAAATATTCCCTGTACCTATATTTGCCAATATTATCTCTTGAATTATACAAGCCACGATACAAGCCTATTTCCATACCTATCCTAATCATTTTAACTACTTTGATTTCAATAATTCTTGTTTGGTATCGAATTGGAGAAATCACTATTGACATTGCCTTAATTTTACCAGTTACAATCTTTATTTCTGGTATAATATACCTCTATATTGGCGGATTACTATTTTCGAGTAATTCGACAAAATCAAATTCAGAATCCGATTTATTGATGTTAATTTCGCAGATAATTTTTGCCGGACTATGCGGATATATCGTAATGTTACTATTAGTTGAAATGAACACATTAGAAACAACGAGAGATGTTGTTCAAGATCGTTTTAGATATATTTACCGTTATGTTACCGTATTAGTAGTTCCTTTATGGTGGTCTCAAATGGCCAAGGATAAGAGTTGTGGAATTCAGTTAAAAGAAAATAAGCAACGCAGTCTAATGACTTTAGCAATTGCACTAATGCTAATTATCAACAGTTATATTCTAACATTTGATAGAGGAATTGAAGAATTAGGTGAAGAAATGTCAACTGAAATTGAAGATGATCAGAATATCCTGTATATTGCTGACCCGCCATTATCTATGCACCGCTTGTACACACTGCAAATTACTATTGACCCACATCATGATAGAAATATCACGGCTTATTGGGCAAATGAAGATAAAAATTGGAGTAACATAATTGATGAAAATAGTATTGATTGGGTGATATTTAGTGATGAGTCAATAAATTATCTTGATGAAGATTGGATTTTATTCGAGACCAATACTGATCATGAAGTTTACTATCTTCCTACAAAGATGGATTAATTCAACACATTGAACCAATTCCCAGATACATGAGCGGAATACTTGAAGGTGTGAAAATACTCGATTTATCTAGAGTCTTAGCTGGACCTTATGCTACACAGATACTATCAGATTTGGGTGCTGAGGTAACTAAGGTTGAAGCACCTTGGGGCGATGATACTAGAAAGTGGGGTCCTCCGTTCACAAAGGGCTTTGATGGAAAGGAAGTTGCCGCCTACTTTCTTTCGTGTAATAGAGGTAAAGAAATAATTAATCTTGACCTTAAACAAGAAATTGAAAAGATCAAAGAAATGATTGAACATGCTGATGTATTAGTTGAAAATTTTAGGCCTGGTACATTGATTAGATTATTGGGTGAATTGCCTAAAGACTTGATTATATGCTCAATTTCTGCATATGGTGCTGAGGGCCCTAGAAGAGACGAACCTGGCTATGATATCGCTTTACAAGCTCGTTCTGGGATAATGAGTATCACCGGCGATGCAGATGGTCCGCCAGCAAAAGTTGGAGTTGCTTGGATTGATGTGATAACTGGATTAAATGCTTCAAATGCTATTTTGGCAGCCTTAATTCATAAACTGAAAACTGGAGAAACAAAACATATTGATATTTCACTTTGGGATTGTGCAATAGCAGCATTAGTCAATCAAGCACACAATGTTCTAGCCAGTGGAAAAGACCCTACAAGAATGGGTTCAGCACATCCCAATCTAGTACCTTATAGGGCATTCAAGGCTAATGATGGTTGGTTTGTTATTGGAGTTGGCTCAGATAACCAATGGCAAAAATTAGTTGAGGCATTAAACATTGATGCTAAAAGAGAATGGGAAACGAATTCTGGCAGAATTGAGTTTAGAAATGAAGTGGAAAATGCTATACAAAATATAGTAATCAACATGAAAAGGAAAGACCTTGAGAAACTGTTAGAAGGAATTCCTTGCTCTCCTGTAAATACAATTAGCGAAGCAATAAGTGACCCACAATCAATTGCGAGGAATCTAATTACCAGTCACAAAGGGGTAGACGTTATTGCAAGTCCACTTAGATTCATTGACCCTTAAAATGAAAATAATGAGGTTTGGCCACCTTCTCTAATCAAACCTGCTTCTCGTAATTTATCTAATGCATTATCCATTCTTCTTTGACTAAATTGCCTTTCGACTTGTAAAAATTGAGTAAGTCCTGCGACATCGATTTGCTTTAACTCCAAATTTTTAATATCGATTTCATTAGATGGGTGATTATGAAAAATCTCTCTGATCTCGTCTAATCTTTCTGGTACATCTTTACCTTTTACTTCACAAATTGTTTCGATATTCCCGTGTAATTTGATTAATTTCAATCCTGTCTTAGGACCTATCCCTCTAATACCTGGATGAAAATCTGTTCCTATCATAATTGCCAAATCTATTAATTGGCTTCGTGAAAGGTCATGTTCTTGTAATAAATCTGCCAACTGAATTTTTTGTGCATGAACTGTTCTTCCATGTTGTTTTGTACCATCGGTCATCAGATTTCTAATTAGTACTGGCGTTCCATATAAGAGTGCGTCCCAGTCTTGTGTTGCAACTGCATCCAGTTGACCCAAAGCAGCCATTACGGCTGCTTGTCCTTCTCCCTCAGCCTTAGCATCTACCCAAGGAACCCCCAATAAATCGAGTAATTGTTTAGTTTCATCAACCATCTCCTGGGAATAGTGCATTATTCTAGGTGCCATTTTTTGTGCTAAAGCAAAATCTCCAGCCTCTAAGGCCTCTTTATGAATACGCTCAGATTCCTCTCTCCTAGCTCTACGTGCAGCGATTTCATCGGCTTTCAAATCTGGAGCCTTTCCATCAAAAATGAACACGGGTTTTATGCCCTTTGAAAGTAAAGTTGTGGTTCTATTTAGAAAGCCCATCAAATGTGATACAACTTTACCATTCTCGGATTTTAATGGACCACCGTCTCCCTGAGGAGATCTATCCCTAATAGTTGTGAGAAACTGAAATGCAGTTAGAAACGCATCAACGCCAATTCTCTTACCTGACAAACTCTGTAATTCTATATTTTCAGGAGATGCTAGGTCACGTAAATTGCAGCCCATGATACGCTCTGTAGTCGATAGTATGTGTATATTCGCATTGAAATAATTCCGAATTTGTCAAGAGGGGGGAGGTTGAGCATACCTCATGGCGGCCAGCATAGTG
>PBXE01000001.1 GCA_002727485.1 Methanobacteriota archaeon
AGTTACATTTCCATCTCCCTTGAGTTGGAAAGTATTGGTTCCAGCGAACCTCTTAAAATTTGTAATTCTCAATTCTTTGTAGAACATGTGAATCACTCGCTAATGTGTGTATCTATGTGCTTGGTTATCTTGGTCAAAATTTTGTGAGGACGAATCATATGTTGGACATTTAACTCCTCTAGGAGGAGGTCGTGAATTAACTGTGCAGTCTCTTCAACCGGCATATCAATTCCACTTTGTGCGATTACTTTCCGGAGTAGTTCCATGTCTATATTTTGACTCATATCTCAACCCCCGCATCCAGTAGTGCCAAATCAGCAATCTCTTCAGCCCATAATTCTTCGATTCTGTGAATCTCTGCTTCTGTTATCAAATTCAACCCTACCCTTTCCTGAACCTCTTTCAACCTTGTCAATAGGTTTTGACGATATTGGTGAGTGTAGGGGCCTACCCCAACAGTTCCATCTCTCTTTACCTGTACGCGTCCTTTACGGTTTCTGCCTTGAACTCGGTTCTCTTCGACATTTCTTTCAGCCAGCAATTGATCTCTGAAATTTGCCAATTCAATAAGCGTCTTTACATCATAGATTTCTTTGTCAGTGTTTATCATTTGATTGAGAGATTTATCTTCAGCTACAACTGTACATGTCCAGCATCCAAATCTACTTCCTGCGCATGTTTGTTGGCTTGCATCATGAATAACTGGGCACTCCCCTCCTGCAGCATCGCGATATAGAATCGAGAGGTCTTGGTTTATGTCAGCGAAAGGATTCGGCATCCCATTAACCCAGTCCATTTTAAGTAGATATTCCCAGACATCTTCAGTAGTCCAGTTTTCGATTGGTCTAATTGTCGATGCGGTTGGAATCAGCCCGTGAGCATGCAAATCTGTATCTCTACGGGTGTGAGAATCCATGGTTTGTTTCCTAGCACTACTCTCGTCAAATCTAGTTCCTAGAAGAAAATGAACTACAGGCTCTTTTCCGATTTTCTCGGTAATGAAGTTTGCAGATGGTCGAATTTTCATCCTATCTGTGCACCACCTAAATTCTCTTACAGGTGTAGGATAACCGCGACCAATTAGATTGACCCAAAAGGTTTGGTCTACTTCTGGGTGTAACTCTACAACCTCGATAGGCATCTCCATATCTTCAACATAAATTTTCAATCTCTCTATGAATTTCAGTACATGGTCAATTACCGGTGGTGCTTCAACCAGAGTATTGACACAGGTTACGTACACCTTCTTACGATTACGAATCCGAGGAGGCAATTGTTCCATTGTTTCCAAGAGAAGCATGGTGAGAGCAGTACTGTCTTTGCCACCGCTTAGGCCTACCACCCAGGGCACATCCCCGGTTTCCTTGTAGAGTGCTGCAAGGTCGACCATAATCTCCCGTAACGCTACTAGTCCATAAGGATCGCTGAAACTCAGATTTTTTTTTCTTTGCGAGATTTAATAGATCATGGCTACATGGGATTGATATGAACCTGTCCAGCGTTGGCTTCAAGGAGAGGTACAAGAGACGTACAGGTTTCGATTTATTACAGGAATTTTACATACCTGCCTTGGAAAATTCTTCAACCTACGACCGGATTGCAGGATATTTTAGTTCAGCAGTTTTAACAGAAGCAAGCTCCGGTTTTGCAAAATTTTGTACAACAGAGAATGTGCGCGCTCCAAACCCAAAATTTAGGCTGATTGTAGGCGCGAGATTAAACGAAGAAGATGAAAACACTATCTTACACTTGGAAGACCCAGAAACTCAGATTTCTGAATCGTTAATGGCGAAGATAGACCTAATGCGAGATGAAGAAGATTATGATTTTTCAAAAGACAGAATTTCAGGCCTAGCTTGGATGATCGAAAATAACTTACTTGAAATCAAAGTGGGTATAAGATTCGACCCTGATTCGGGGAGAATACATCAACACAACGAAGCAGAATTTCATTCCAAACTAGGGATAATGTCAGACGGAACCAACAAAATATCATTTGAAGGTTCAGTCAACGAAACTAAGAGAGGGTGGGTCGCAAATTATGAATCCCTTGTAGTCTTCAGGTCATGGATGAAAGAGGAAAACAGAGTAGGTCACCACCAGGAGGATTTCGATGAGTTATGGGATTCAAATGGACTCAATTCAGATTTGGGCGTAGGAATATATTCATTCTCAGAAGCAGCAAAGAAAAAATTGTTAGAAAAATTCCCTCCTAGGAAACCCCAAGATAATGAAATTGATTGGGCAAAAAAACGTAGAGAATATTTGCATCAAGCATCACGGCTAGGTCAGAAATGGAAGAATAGAAAGAGAGAGGAACGACCAATAATCCCAAAATCCATACCAACCCCTCCGCCAAATGATAAATGGAGCCATCAAATAGATGCTATGAATTGGTTTTTAGATAAAGATCACGCTAATGGTGTTGGAATATTCCAAATGGCGACAGGTTCTGGAAAGACTAGAACATCCATTTCAACGGTTAAGGAAGCTATTTCAAGAGGCATAGTAAACAAAGTAATATTTTGCGTACCAAAAACCTTGGAAGAACAATGGGCGAAAGAACTATCTGAGCATTACCCCGAAAGAGGTGGAACTTTTTGGTGGCGTTCAGGTAGAGATGACCATTTAACCTTCTTCAATCTCAACATAAAGGGCTCGGTTATGATTGTTAGTCACTACTTTATTCCGGATTTAGTAGAATATGCAAACAAAAAGCGTAGAGATGTTGGTAACACAATTATCGTTGTAGACGAGATGCATCATCTAGGTTCTGATAAGTATAGTGAAATTGGTTTGGATGACTCAGAATCGAAAGTTAGGTTTTTGCCAAATATGTTTGATCCATTTTTATTGAGACTGGGATTAAGTGCAACACCTTGGTCAGAATACGATGATGGTAGAAACCAAATGATTGTGGATAACTTCGTTAACTTAGAAATCAAAATTTCAGACATTGGTGATGATTGGAAAACACATTTTAAGAAAGAGAAGTTAGTGTTTTACTTTGGATTGGAAGACGGAATCAAGAAAGGAATATTATGTGAATTTGATTATGTTCCGCTTGATTATACTCCGTCTGCAGAAGACTTTCAGAAAAGGAAAGATGCATTCAGGAAAATACCGCCCAATGTTCCAAAACACATGAAAAGTAAAATGGGGATGATTTTAGCAGCTCAGGTATTCAAATCATCCCGTGAAAAAATCCCTCCTTTCAATACATGGTTAGAAAAAAAGGGTAATCTAGAACGTTGCATCTTGTTCGTTTCTGACAAAGAATTTGGTAGAGATTTGACAAGTCATTTAGCTAAAAACCACAGTATTTTCGAGTTTAGAGAATTTTTCCAAGGAGAAGATATGCATACCTTGAAGAAATTTGCAAATGGAGGCCTAGATCTCTTGATTGCTTGCCATAGGATATCAGAAGGAGTGGATATCAAGACTGTAGATACTGTAGTTTTATTTAGTTCTAATTCCAGTAAATTAGAAACTATTCAAAGAATAGGCAGGGCTTTGAGAATTAGCCCAGATAATCCAGCGAAAAAAGCATTGGTTGTAGATTTTATTTATGCTGATGGGGATGAATCAGCAGATGTTCAAAGGAAAAATTGGTTAACAAAACTATCAAAATCTAGGAGAAAATAATATGTCTGAAAATAATTTGAAAAATAGAATTGAAAGAACAATTAAGTTAGTAGCGAAACAGAAAAATATTACTGAAGAGGCTGCAAATACTATAATAAATTTAGTGAATATAGTAAGGGAAGATGGCGCAATAGATGACGATTCACTTCTATCTTTCTTTGAGTTAGTTGGTGAATAAGAATGGTGAGAGATAAGATCAAAATTCTAAAGATGTCGTGGGAAAATATACGTAATTTCGAATGCTTAGAGTTACCCAGTTCCAATGACAAGTTTAGTAATAATACATCATTAGTACAAATTCAAAATGGGTATGGTAAAACCACAACCTTGTATCTCTTGAGATCAATTTTTACATCCAGGCCCATTGACAAACAATACATCAAAACAGGATACAGGTATCGATTCCCTCACAAGAAATGGGGAGGAGATTCAGATTCCGCATCAAAGTTTCATGTTGAATTTGATATTAATGGTGAATTTTGTAGAATAGGTATAGAAATTGATCATAAAAATATGAGTCAAAAATTCACTACTTTTAGAGATAAATTAGGAGGGCAAGTTGATGGTTGGAACCCTCCTCATATTTTTAAGAGATTATTTCAAGGTAAAGACGACTTTGCGGAATTGTTCATACTTGATGGAGAACTAGCAAAAGAACTTAATCGTTCTACTGGATCTGAAGTTGTGAATAATTCAATTAAACAAGTAACAAATTTGGCAGGACTATATTCTCTTGTAGGTTCAGGTGGAACGACAGGGCAAATCAATCGGGTTAAACAGGAAAGGTTGTCTGACTTAATTGGAGGAGGTGAAGCCAGAGGTACAAGATTAAAATCAACCCTAGAAACAGTACAAAAATTGATCAAAGATAGGGCGGAAAAACTGAAAGAAACGAACCTAATAATTGACGAAATTACTGACCAATTAAGTTCTATGAACACCCAAAAAGCCGATTTAGACAAGAAAATGGCTCAAAACATAGCCGAAATAAAGGAAGCAACAGTGGATTTTGAGAATTCTGAAAGAGACCTTGAGAAA
The DNA here is from genome assembly GCA_002727485.1 of Methanobacteriota archaeon. The sequence goes on from PBXE01000001.1 coordinate 4,684, forward strand.
ATTTCACTTTCGGTATTGGATAGAATATTTGAACCAGCCTTTTCATTTCCAAACTGGAATGAAGTTCAAAATTTCCATGCTTCTCAAGTCAAAGCAAAACTGCCTAGAAGTGTTGGAAGAACATGGTTTAAAGAATTAGTATCTATGGAGAAATGTATCTGTGGGCGTGATTGGGAAGAGCATTCCAAAGAATATGTTGAAAGTCATTTAGAAGATTATCTCGAAGATAAACTTATGACATATGTAAAAGAAATGCAGGATGCTGTCCATGAACATTCTTCATCAGTTAATTTAGGTAGCGAAATAGCCAGAATAACTACAAAGCAACGACAGAAAATTGAAAATCAACAACGATTAGACGATCTAAGGAATCAAGCACCTAAAGAAGATAGGGACGAGTATTCGAGATTAGATCAAGAAATTGGTGGCCTAAAAGAGAGGCTTGAAGACTTTATTCTAATAAGAGATGAAATATCTTCAGAAAAAATGGAATTTATTCGAGAAAAGAATTTAGATACAGATTTGTACAATAGTGATGGCACTATAACTCACGATGCTACAAAACTTAGGAGATTGACAAATTTATCCTGCTTGCGAAGAGCAGAGACAAGTATAATAGATGAATTGGCAAAAATAGGTGGCGCAGCAAATATTGCCAAAGGAGCTGATTTAATACATGAAATTATTTCTGATGTACTTACAAAGATTGGAGAAGAGATAAGGATTGCATTACAATTTCAAATGAATAAATCTATTGATAGAATGGTCGGTGCTGGATTAGATGGGGGATTAGATGTGAAAATTACTCCTTCCGGGCTGCAATATTTCAACCCAGCAGGAGATTTACAATCTGGTGTTAATATGGCAGCGGAATTAGGAGGTTCATACGCTTTTATTTCAGCACTTTATGAATACGCTGAGGTTTCGATACCTCTGGTTTTGGATACTCCATTGGCAGGTTTTGGACAAGGTATGTCTGCTGCATGGACAGAATTAGTGCCTCCAACATTTGATCAAGTGATTGCTTTGATAAATTCAAATGAAATGATATCATTGAAGGGTTGGTTTGAAACTAACGACATAGATTGCTATTTGATCAGACGTAACGATGAAGATATCCGCACGGCTTCTCCTCAGACTGGAAAAATGATTGTTGACACTGACAAAGATAATTTTTCAAATTATGAATCTGATGTTTTGAATAAGGGGGCGAATCAATGAGTGGTAACATTGGAGGAACTAGGCGCTTTCATTTATCAGATGAGGCAAGGGATTATTTTGAGCGAATTGGTGTTGAAAGAAATAAAGGAAATTCAAAATCCGGAATGTTTTCAGCTTACGTTGAACCATACTACCTTTGCTTGTTAATGGGATTAGTAAAGAACACAAGGAAAGAGCCAACAGCTATGACTAAAGATATGGTAAGTACATGGAAATCCTCTGCTAAACAATATGAAAAAGAAATCTCAGGTATCATCTTTTACAAATTTTGTTTAGACAAAGGGATTTCTCATGAAGATGATAGAATTCTCAAGTTAATGGAGAAATTTTTTGCAATTAATAGAACGGAAGTTTATGAAAAAGAAGCATTTGTTATGATGAACAAGTATGCACAGGGAGGTTTTGAATATATTCGTGAGAATTTAGGTAAAGTAGAACAACTTGCGGATTTATTAGTATGGTATCTCAAAGAATTGGAGGACTTTTCTGTTGGTGAGTAATAGAATTAGAAGAGAGATTTTCGGTAATGATGAGTATACTGGGAAAATCCCATGGAGGTTAAAGATTGGTCGAGATTATCTCCCTGGTGCGATAGAAAAAGTCCTGCAACAAGAAGACACAGAAGATCGAAAAGAATGGATTATTAATGCCAAGCATTGGCTAAAAAATCGTTCTAGCGGCTCATCAATTAGTAAGGATGAGATTAAAATTCGAAAAAAAGAATTAGGAAAACTATTGACTGAATACAATCGATATTATTCAGAAGGAGACATTATTCCATTTTAATTAAAACATCTTATCAGCTAAATCCATCAACTCAATTTCTAAATCNTCTTCAAATAAACTATTGATTCCTCTAACGTAATCGTTGCATTCCGTCCAAACTTCATCCACCAATGATTTGAAGAAAGTCTTAGGTAGTGATCTTTCATTGTATAGTTGCGAGTATCTTTCCTTGAATCCAATTAAACATCCTATCGCTATTTTTGCTCTCCATTCTAGATACATGCTACCTTGTTCATCAAAATATTCAGGAAGTAATGCATGCCTAGATGGTTTTGCTAAATCGTTTTCAAATGAAAAATCAACTTTGTGCGAGATGTGAGCCCCTCCTTTTTCTCGAATNGTTGGAATTATGTGTACAACTTTACTCAAATTATGCCATCTTTCCATACGCTCATCACGGTCTAATTCTATTTGTCCGAATCTTGCTGACAATAAAGAAGCGTTCCATTTTCCTTGACAATTTTTGATAAACTTTTCAATAGAAACCATTTTCTTCTTTTCTCTTACATTTTTGATATTATACAAATAGTGTAGGCCATAAACAGAACTTCGTGTCATTGCGAATACTCCCAATGGAAGCGATTGGTGGTTCTTATCCCCGTAACCATCAAGCGACCATCTTGCAATTTGGTCTGCTTGCATTGATGCTGCTAGTACATCAGAACCGATTCTTGCTAATTCGCGTGCCTCACCAGAGAGTGCATCAGAATATGCTAAATGATGCAAATACTCAGATAATATCGCTGCACAATTTTCAGCAATTGTGATCAATCCCATAACTCTTGTAATTGTAATTGGTTTGTATATCTTGTGACAAGGGAAAATTAGTATCAGACGTAATCTCTTGATGGATTAACGCTTATTGCAACAGTCTTTTTTGATACAGAATGGTATTTCGGGTCCTCAACAATCTCAGGATGTTGATTCTTGAATGCTGTAGCATCGAATGCGAAACTCTCTTTCCTTTTCCAGGTACATATACCTTCAATTCCATCGTTATCTCCGCAGAGTTTCTTTATTTCTAATTCTCTAAGAATAATTTCAACTTCAACTTCTTCCTTTTCCATTACAAGTTGGATGTATTCTTTGTGTTTATCTTCTAACATTTTAGTCCTAGGTATTGATCCGTCTACTATATTGTCATGTGTAGCTTTGTCTGCAGTGTATTTGTCTTTTGCTGCTTTTTCTTCAAGATGTAGTTTAGGGAATTTCTTTGCTTTAGTATCAAGATCTTCAGTTTTGAATTTACCACCTATCGATTTTTTTGTACAAAACGAGTCATAAATTGCTTTGTTCGCTGGACTGCTGTCTCTGAAAATTGTAGCTGTGAATGATGGTGAACCTCCTCCTCTCACAGTCACTTTGGTGATTCCATCGATTCCACCCTTATGCTTTGCAGTTTCTAATTTCAGGTATTCTTTGATTGTGTTGGCTTTGAAATCAATTTCGTAGATTTTGTAACGCAAATTTTTCAATTCGGAGTGAAGCAATTCAATTCTNGCNTTGTTCNNTGTNNTCTAACTTGATAATATTTCCATTTGATGGAGATTTAGCAAATGCTCTAACGTCTCCAAGCATTGGTCCAATTATGTTGTCATATCTGGCAGCTTCTTTTTTCACATCCTCAAGTTGTGATTCAGTTAGTCTAAACCATTCTCTTCTGATTCTAAATTGGGCAAAGTGCTTGTGAAGATGTCTTTCAACAAAGAAAGGCGCTTCAGAATGGAACGAATGAATATCAACTACCAATCTAGGGTTACCAACTTGATGATCTCTCTCAATTCTATCCTTTACAGTTCTCTCTTTTGAGACCATACCGATTTTGTAATAATCGCTTGGTCCTGTAATGTCATCAACATCATTCAATATGTATACATGTCCTTCATCTAATTTCATTATAACCACCACTTGTTATGTCCGCAATTTGCGGGATCATGAATACCATGGAAACATGCCTGACATTGATTTATATTTGTCCTATATTTATATTTTAATTTGAGAATATTCTTGGGGAAAAATCCTTGATTTTTCGGTGGAGGGCCTCTTAGAATTATTTCTTCTTCCATATTTTCAGCATCAANTTCTTCTTCAGATTCCAATGAGATTTCGTCTTCATCATACTTGAAGACATAATGATTTACAGAACTGGGTGTAGTTAACTCAAACTCATCAANATCAATTTTAGAATTTTCCAAGTCTAATTGAGTTGGCTTGTTAGACAAAATCAACGTCTGGTTATTCAGTTCTCTCAACTCTTCCATTGTGTAGGACTGTTTGAATAGTTCATCATCACCTACACTAAACAAGTTTCCAGATGTGATTGTTATCTCGATAGAAGTTATGCCATGAGTCTTAGTTGATGTTTGGAATAGTTGTTTAAGGTAATTAAAACCAATTCCATTTCTAGGTCCTTTCGTATGTTTGCTCCTTCTTTCAGGTCTTAGTTTTCCGTTTGAATCACGGTACATAATTGAAATTGACTTGGGCTTTGCTTCATTAGGAATCGAATCTGCATTAATTACAATCGATGCTTGGTTTAATCCTTCCAAATTATCAGTGGAAATGTCTGAAATCTCAATTGACCCTGAGAAGAATTCCGGATTTATAGGTGAAAAGAAACCTTGTCCAGGAGCAGAAACNACGTCAGTAGTTTCACCATTTTTGAAATTCCAGGCTAGTTCTGGCTCAACTAAGTTACCTGTTCTACTGTAATCATGTATAGCCCAAGACATCCATGAATAGATGTGTTCTTCAATGAGAGTGGATTTTCCAGCGTNCATGATTGTGTTCCATGCTTCAATATCTAGGCCATCTATNGGTCTACAAGGCTTTAGAATTTCTAAAAACCGNCTAACCATATCACTATCATCGGTTTCGATATTTGATTTTGAAAGTCTGTATGTTAATGGGAAAAGGGATAATATTTGCTTGAACATTACAGCATTGAAAATTCTAGAATCCTTCTTTTTCCCCTTAGTACCTCCCTTACCCCACCTATCATTTACATCTGAATCTTTGTAAGAAACTCCTGTTTTAGGATCAGTATTTGATGTGATTTTCCANGCTTGGAAATAATTATGCAACACCCTTACAAAGTCTCTTTCTGAAGCAGCTAGTTTAGGAAATTGGGAAACCCAAGGGGCACAATGAGCAATCCAATCGTAAGCATCAATTGCTTTTTTGTTTACCTCGTCCTTTTTCTTTCCGAAAAACAAGATTTTGTCATGCATCGGTCCATTTCTATTTAGATTTAGCAAAGCTCCTACTCTGTATGCGATTCTGTTTGCATTCCTTCTAGAATAGATATTCTGCCATTTCTCATCGTATTCTTCGATATTATCGGTAAATGATTCTGGCACTTCTCCAAAATCATCTTTCTCAATATGACTTGCAAGTCTTAATACGTATCTGAGGTGCAACTTATGNAATTTCATGATTTCATTACTTTGCACATTTATCTCAGCGAAAAGTCTCCCTCCGCCACCTTTATAATTTGAATCTACAACTACAAATGGGATTAGCAGTGCGTTAGCCTCAGGATTTAGTCTTGTAGAGCGTATTCTGTGCTGTCCATCAACTAGATCGATTGGCCTGTAATCAATACCTTTAGAGAAATTAACGTCTGTATGAGTCTTCTTAATGAAATCAATCTTTTGTAAATCAATTACTAATTTACTGAAATCTTGTTCTTTCTTAATCATAACAGAGCCGTTTTCCTGCGAATCCTTGGACAGAGCCAGAATTACGGGATTTACTATTGTTGGATTACTTGACAGGAATTGTTCGATGTTCTCAATCCTTTCAAATTCTANGGCTCTTTGATAGACGTCAGTCACATCATCATTGATAGTTCTCTTAGCAATCTCGAGAGAATTTGTTGCAGCAGGTAAAGCCGGAACACGACAAATAGCATCTGCGATACCGAGTGAAATTACACCAAAATAATGTGTATATCCCGATTGATTGAACTCGGTCACTATAATTTCGTGTCTACCCCAGTCTTCTTTTGTTACATCATATTCATGACTTGATGCCCAATATGATTTTTCTTTGTCTTCTTCCGTTGGATTAGATTGTAACGCTTTGCTAATAATGCCGAAGTCTGCTAGTACCTTTGGCATTATGTGGCTATCTTCCAACTTACAGATGTGTTCTAATCCATCTCTGTGATATCTACAATTTTCTATTATATCCATTCAATCATCTCCTTATCATGGTAGCCCGAGTATGATTCTTCCATCATCCTTTATCTTGAGTATTTTGACATCAATGCCCTGCCCAACAGCATATAGTGCATTGAAAAACTCAGGATTAATATCTGAAAGATGAGAGGTTGACAGCAAACCTTTCTGTGCTTTTGGAACTATTTCCACAAGAAGGCTATGGGTTCTTCCATCGTTTTGTAAGTGACTTAGAACGGTACGGTTCTGCAAAATCATACCAACTGTGAAATTGGTACAAGAATTCTGTTCACAACTATCAAGATCAGTCTCTTTGATGAAGGTGGTATTGTTATCATCTAGTCTGTTGATAGGATTCAATTGCATCTCCATTTCCCTACCTTGATTGCCAAAACGAATTTCTTTCAAATGTTCTAGCCTAATTGAAGATTTACCACCCCATGGCTCATTAATAGTTAATGACAGGCCATTAGGTCTGATTATGCGAGTTTCAACCTCGCCATCCCAATTGGTAATTTTTAGTAAAAGCCTAGGTCCTCTAATGAATGAGAGTAATTTCCCGCCAACGATTGAAATATCGATTGATTGAACTTTTTCTCTAGTAAATTCTAGGGGAATGGAAACGAAGTCTCCAGCAATGAATTGCCCACCGTCATAAGTGACTTTGTCATACCTCCCAAAAATCTCAATTGTTTTTGTTATTTGTGACAATTGGCTTTCAGGTAGTTCTTGAGACCCAGCTTGTAACATATCTATTGCTTGATGTAATTTTTTTGTTTTGCATACATGACGCATTTTCTTCACTTCTTGCGAAGGGGTACATTTTGGATGTGCAAGAACAACCATTGGAAAAACATCTAATTCAGCATTACCAGTAAGTGATCGTAACCACCGCGACAAATGTTTGACCTTGTTTTGTATATGGGGCAATACTGGTTTGTGGCTGTCAGACTCTACGAGTTTCTTTTGGGCAACATCTTCATTGTGTTTGATTATCTCCCAACCCCAATTTTTGGTTTCTATACCAATTACACCGCGAGTGGTTACGATTATGCAATCAATCTCTCCTGCACCACGGCGTCGGTCTGGATCCAAGATTCTAATTCCTTGAAATACTTTTATTACGTTAGGGTGACATTTCGCAAACTCTGCAACATCATCCTCAGCAGAGAATGCTTTGATTTCTCTAGGTGCCCCCTTAGTATTCCTCGCAGTTATCGTGTTTTGATACCAATTCCATCGTTGATTTAGTTTATTTATCATATACAATCGCCTTTGCTACAATTAATAATGGATTAACTGACATATAAAGAAAGGAACTTCTAATGTCATCAACCAGTTGTCGGTATTTGTTTACTCTTTCTCGACAATTTTCAACATCTCGAAGGTCTTCTCATCGTGACCCCAAAGTACCTTTCCTGGTTCAAGGAACATGAAGTATTTGGTTTGAAAATCGGTTCCTAAGTCTGGATGCTCGTCTTCCAAAATTATTCTAATCCTGTCACTATATCCACCAAGGGTTCCTGTACAAGCCTTACCTTTGATTCCATCAACCAATACTGGGTGCATTTGTTCAAAAAAATTGACCGTTTTCGGCAAGTCTTCATCGAATGGATGGACATCATTTTCTATCATCAAACTGTTCTCTGTCGCTGGTATTGTATTCATTTCATTTTGTTCTTCATTATTTTTCATATCAATCTCTCCTTTTTTGTTTTATTATTTCTCCCGTTTGTAAATTTATTGCTGTCAATTGCGGGTCATTACCTCCATAACAACAGGAATCAATTCCTATTGCCGCAGCTCTTCCGTTAGGCAGTTCAGCATCAGATTCCCAAACCTCAGTTTGACTTAATCCAAACATCGGCATTGGTGAATGACCAAAAATAACAGTTCTTTTGTTATCAATCGGGAATATTGTTTCATGGAAATCTCTCCTAACCCACATCAGTGTTTCTTTTGATTGAAGGTCAGGGGCGAGATCATGAGGCATGTAGCCTGCATGCACTAGTCTGAATTCATCTAAGACAATGTGATGGGGCAGTGAATCTAGCCAAGCAAGATCCTTGCCTCCTCTTTTCTTCAGCATAAATTTGTTAATTTCGCCATTATCATCCTCGAATTCTTTGATGTAAGAATTTACAGTTGCTCTGCCTCCATTATACATCCAAGCATGTTGGTCAGTACTAAGGTTTTCAAAATCAGAAGGGTCGAAGTTTTTCAGCATCATGTCTTCATGGTTACCCATGACAGCAAATATTTGTGGATTGTTTTTCACAATCGAAATCACTGTACTAGATTTAGGTCCTCTATCTACAAGATCTCCAAGTAAGACCACTCTGTCTAGAGTGTGTAAATTTAGTTTTTCAAATAACATTTCTAACGTATCTGCATGCCCGTGTACATCGCCTATCGCCCAAACATTGCCGCCATTATCTAAACATGATTGCAACTCATTTTCAATTTCTGGATTTCGTCTAGCCTGCATAATATCACGCCCATTCCTCCCCAAATCCATCAGATGCTCTATACCAATGCATTTTATTGCAACAATTCGTAGGCAACAAACGGTAGTTTTCTGTGACAACCATTATTGTTCCAAATGGGACATCCCCCTTACAGTTTGGGCAGCAATCAAGCAAATCCTCAGCATCACAAATTGCAATGACTTCTTCCTTTTCATTCCCCTTAGTTCCGGTTATCGTAGATGGGACAGTAATGTTCCTCCCTAGCAAAGGAAATTTTTCAGAATCTCCTTCTCCATAATGGTAATATCCAAACGAATCAAAATTCTCAGCAATCATTGAATCTCCTGAAAAGAAAATAGCTCTTACATCATCGACCAAATAAAATTGGTTTGGAACATTGTGAACTCCAATGTCTACATCATCATCTTTCATAACTAACAATGCATCTCCTAGGAACAAATCAACAAAGGATACTCTTGGAAGACGAGCCCTTCCTTTCCACCAACCATATTCATAGTCGATATTAACAGAAGTGCACAGTTTCTGAACCACTGCATTTCTTGCGGAACGGATAGCACGTTCTTTTCTCATTGATTCCTTGATGATAATCTCATCATCAACTCTGGCTACGATTCTCCAAATCTTTTTTTCACTATAATCATTCATAATATCACCTAAATCAATTTTTATTCGTAAGATATTGAAACAAGTAAACTACAATTCTTGCATCATTCTTACAAACATTAGTGCCCTTCGACTCTTTTAAACCCAAGGAAATCATTTATTTCCTATGTTTAAGGGAATTGATCTCCCCCATGGAGCAGGTTGTACACCCCCTTCTATAACGCCCCATATCACTGGATAATTTGGAGAATGTTTGGGAGCAGGGCCAAACCCGTCTGTCAAGAATAGTAGCACTTCAGGCTCTTGGGTATCTTGTGAAATTAACTTGAAAACAGGAATAAAATCTGTACCACCGCCTCCTTTTAATTTGAAGTTGTCTGGCAAAAACGGATTTTGCAGATCGTATGTGGTATCTTCGTGGATATGCATGTCACATTGAATTAATCTTAGTTCATATCCTCCGAAACTGTTCAAAATAGCTTGTACTTCGCTGACAAATGTTTTGACAATATCTCCTGTTGTAGAACCACTTGTATCGATTGCTATCACGATGTTCAATTGTTTGTCTTTTCTTAGGGATGGCAAGTACATTTTCTTGTACACATGGCGTCTATTAGGAGGTAGCCATTTCCTAGTACTATCAAACATTGGTGTCAAAAATTGTCTGAGAATTTCTTTCCAATCCATTTCTGACCGGAACAGTTCATCAAGTCTTTTTTGATACACACCCATATCCACTCCTTTTGAAGCACATTGTTGCGCGGCGGCCATCATCTTGTTCTTCCAGTCCTTCCAAACATCATCTGTACGATTGGGAGTAAAATCTGAGTCAACCTTCGCAGTGATATCACCATTACTGTCGACCTCAACTGTCGACCAACCATCTGTACCTTTTCCTGGATCATTTTCTGAACCTTCTTTTTGCACTACATCATGTTGGTCTAAACATTGACCACGCATCTCGATTGTTCCGTCTTTTATTTTTTCAAAAACAGTTTCAGCGGATTCACCCTTGTATTGGCGATAAAGTACGGCATGGCTTGGTACTACAAATCCATCATCCTCTAGCAGGCAATTAACTTCGTGGTCTATTGCATGATTCCACATTTCATGGTCTTCAATTCGTCCATGCTCTCTTGTGAAATGGGACATTCCGCAATGCCATATCTCATGAGCTAAAATTGTCAATCTTTCATCAATAGTTAGTTCTTCCAAAAAGTGTGGGTTGAAGAAAATTCTTTTTCCATCGGTTGCAGCCGTGGGACATCTGTAATCTACAACTGGTATAAGTTCCAAATTCATCGCTAATGTGCCCATAAAAGGCCTCCAATTGAGTAATTTCATTCTATCATTAGACCAATCTTCAAGAGACTTCAGTTTAACTTCCTCATCCGCTTCTGTAGGAGGTTTGAAGCTAACAGATTTATCAGAGATTTTTGTCACTTTTACCACCTCAAATTATAATTTTGGATTCAATAATTTCATGTTTAGGATGGTCAAATAGCGCCATCAGGAAATCATCTTTGTTTTCACTATCCATAACTAGTGTAATGTCATGATAAATCAACTGAATCCAATCATTAGGGAAAGACAGTAAGATGTCAATAAATCCGTTTAATATGGAAATAGGGTCTTCATGTTGACGCATTGTGTGTATCAATGCAGATAGCATAGCATATCTTCTATCTGCTCTTCCAGGAATTTTTGGTTTGATGTCACCTTCCAACATTTTCCTTATGTCAGGAATATTCTCACTCCATTGCAAGAATGCCATGAATTCTATTGCCGTAGGCTCCCCAATCAAACCCTCAACAATGATCTGAATAATATCGTCTGAAAGATTGTACTCTTTCGCTAACTTAACTTCCATAGAAACTCTCTCCCAACTTCTCGGGCTTGGCCATCCACGTTCCTTATTACCACTCATGTCAAACAATTTTTGTGGCATATATCGAATGAATCCAAGTACACTAGGGTCAAGGTTTTGAACGAGCCCCCAATCTAACCAACTTTTTGTGTTTGAACCAATTTCTATGTGACAGAATCGATTTGCTAAAGCACTTGACATTGTTCTAGATACAGCACTATCACTTGTTCTGTTTCCTGCTGCAACGATATACCATCCGTCTGGCACCTCATACAACTGACCCAATCTTCTATCGAGAATGAATTCGTATGCTGCGACCTGTAGGGTGCTGTCTGCTGCTGTAATTTCGTCGAATAAAATGATGCCACGCTTTGGAGTGCCATCTACTTCTTCTCTTGGCCAATCAGAAGAAACTATCCAATCAATACCTTGTTTGTCATCTCTTGGAACCGGTAATCCTCTAATATCTACAGGCTCTCTCTGTGCTAACCTAACGTCAATGAAACCGATGTTATGTTTCTTGCATATATCTTTGATAAAAGTCGACTTTCCAACACCTGGTGGACCCCAAATCATAAGAGGAGGGATACCACAAGACAGGCTTGGATTTTCCCATAGTATCTTTAGTTGGTGTTCCAAAAGTTGTTTTGCTTTCTCAATACTTGTTTTATTCATCTCAATACCTCATTTTTAAGTTCCAATTACTAACATATGGCCATTTCGGATATGGTACCTTACCGGTCTCGAAGGCACGCCTTCCAGCTACCGCAACAGCGTTAATAGCATTGGACTGTGAAACAGTGAACCCCTTATCAGAAGAAATTCTTCGCAAAGCCAATCTGGCTTTGGGGGAGTCAATTTGGTGGATTACGCCAATTAAAAGAGCAACTTTGACCCAAGATTCAACCTGCATCGATGAAATTCCCTTGATTAGTTCCCCAACGATTTTTGAGTCGACTATTTTTGAAACCCCTAGGTGTAAAATAGTGAATTCGCAACAGTATGGATCTTGATTTATCATTGGATTTGTATAGAGCATTTCTACAAGGTGATTGATTTTACGTTCTGCCCCTTCACTACGTCCGGACTTGTTAGCAGCACTCAGTATAGAAACAATCAGATTTCTTACGAACTCGCTTTTTCCTAGATGTGTTCTATAACCCTTCGAGTACTGATTTGATTCTACTTCAATCTGCTTAGTTATGAAATCCAAACCCATGTCACAGTTCAGCCATATTTCTAGATCGAGTCTTCCAAATGGCATTATTGCGTTGTTAGGTACTTCCCATTCGTCCTTATTAGAACTGGTCAATTGGTTCCATTTCCCTCCTAAATAACCGTCATTTACAGATTCAGTAACCAACTTAGGCATGTTAATATTTAATCTCAAAATATTTTTCCTTGTTTGAAGAATTAACTTCTCATCAAAGCCCTGACTAATCAGAGAAGAGAGGATTCGCATAGCGATATATTGTTGGAAATGAGATAATTGACAATCACACCACTCTTGAAATACAGAATATCGCTTGTTGTCTTGTAGAATCAAATCAATCATTTTACTCACACACACTCCCTGTGAAACTTCATCTATCGATAGACCGAGTTTTTCGGAAAAATCACACAAGCCGCCAGGGCCATCGTATGAGTGCGGAGTGAGTTTAATCCCTCCCATATCTAAGCAACTTCTTATTTCACTCGGAGAGATATCGGCCTCGAAGTGCTTTATCTGAAGCATTGCAACTTTGAGTTCATACCATTCCGGAGCTTCGTGCCAAAATCCACCGATTCCGACTGCAGAAACATCTTTTGGCTTAGGTTTGACAGACAATCTGTCACCAAAACCTTTCAAAGATTTCAGACCATAGCACTGATTTATTCTGCAGGATAGAACTCTTTTGTCGATTTTAATCGAATTTATTTCTGAGCAATCATAGATGTTTAGAGATCTAATTACTCCTTCGCCTCCAATTTGCAAATTTTTTGCTGTAGAGTCGCCAATTACGACGATATGTGAGTGAGACCCCCTGATAGAAACTTCATCAGTATCGTCTGTGAATAGAATTAATGCATCGGCTTCCTGACTAATGAAATCCTTTGTATTCGAAATCTGTAGACTATTGATTTCATCAAAAGGTAATGTCGGATTCGATGCATATCTATGTAGCGAATATTGTTTGTTATTGTGTTGAATACGTACCTCTTCAATTGGCCCATTGACAATGATGGAATGTTTTGGGAAACAACTGAAAACCAGAGTTAAACCAATATTCTTGACTGTAATCTCCTTCAATGAGTCTACTTCTCGAAGATGTAGTGTTCCGAATGATTTCGTATCAATCTCAAGACTTTTTACATCGTGGCCTAGGAAGTGGGTATCCTGTCTAATTTCATCAATACAAAACCTTGTATCTCCAGGGGTTGCTTTGTATATTGTCGAACTCATATTTCTTCACCTCCGGCCACACTAGTATACTTCCACAGGGGTTGGTATAAACCTAAGGAAAAAGGAGCAAAATTTTGCTCCGCCTTAGGAAAAATTGCATAGATTCCCCCCGCCATAATATCTAATGTCTTGATTGGTATTTAATGAAAGGAAATCACAAATTGTAGATCTCAAAAATCCATCTATGCAGTAGTTGGTGGAAGATTAATTCTGTGTGGAATAAACCTACTAATGTCTGCAGTGTAGCTTTCAGATATGTCTAGCAGATCGTCTATTCTGTTTGGATGATTGTACTCTGTATCCTTCAGAGCTTGAGAAATACTACCCATCATTTCCCATTCCTTGAATGTAAAAGTATCAGACTCAATGACTACAGGCATAGAATCTTGTGATGATTTCAAGCCCCATTCCTCTTTCCTCTTTTCAGTATCAGTACCTCTCAGTAACATAAGTGGGAATGCCTTAATGGCAGGAACAGATTTTTCTAGACACCAATCAACTGTCTCAGAGAAACTTTGCAACGTCTGTGTAGGCAACCCGTAAATTATGGAAATTTCGTATTCAATACCAGCCTTGTTAATCTTGTCAATGGTTTGTCCGACCTTTGTCATGTTGTTTTTACGGTTAATCGCCCTTCCTTCCTCTAGGTGAATTGTCTGCAGACCGAATTCCAGGCGCACATTCAATTGAGATGCTGCTTCTATGAATTCATCCGTAACCATCTCAGCCCTACATTGCAGGGATAGTCTTCCAGAAAATTTGTTTTCAACAAATCGCTTCAAAATTTCAATAGACTTGCTGCTTGAATTGAAAATAGGGTCTAATACGGCGATATCCTTTACATTGGCATTGCAAAACAAATCAATTTCTTGCTCGATTCGATTTAGACAAAAGTTGTGTTTTGGTAGTTTCGATCCAGCCTCTTTATGCTGACAAAAACCACAACTAAACTGACAACCTCTTTGTGTTTCCCATCGAATAAAATCCTGATTTTCCAAGCTAATTATGCCCTCCAACCATGGTGATGGGCACAAGTCAAGGTCAACAATGGTCTGTTCACAAAGATCATCATCTCCTGCATAATGTACTCCTTTCATATCGATTTTCGATTCATTACTCATAAGCTCTGCAATCGCAAATTCCCCGTAACCGCGAATGAACACATCGGCTTCTGGATATATATTTTCTAGACCATTCTGGGAGTAACTAATTTGCGGGCCGCCAAGAATTATTTGTCCCTTGAAGCCATTTTTCCTTGCTGATGCAATAAGGTGCTTGATAACATCCTCACACCAAACATAGACCCCTATTGCCAAATCTACTCTACAGTGAGAATTTTGTTGAATAGCCAAAATTTGATTTTCGATTGATATAATGTCGAAGTTGCGATTTATTGGACTGATGATTGAATGGCATACCAAGTTTGGAACCTTGTCAAGCATAGCAACGAGAGAAGCATGCCCTAGTGGAACTCTAGGGTCCTTGTCTCTACCCCAAGGAAATTCTACCAGAATTACTTCTCTTTGCAAAAAACCACCTCTCAAAAATAATTACAATAGCATCCCCTTCGGCCGAATGTAAACTCGACTACCTTCTCTGCGGAAATCTATGTTTTCGCTAAAGTAAAGTTCCAAGACCTTTACACAAGACCATGACTTTGGTATACCAAATGATCTAGAAAATTCTCTCAAAGACAATCGTTCCTTTCCATTTACTTCTAAATAGTCCTTCAAGAATGTTGAAAATTGAGTCAGTCTAACTTCCTCTTCGAGATTTGAGATTACATCATTGATGGGCGAATAAAATTCATCGCCAAGACCACGTTCATCATCAATTTGATTTTCATTTACTTCCTCCTCAACTTTGGTATTATTTTCTACTTGAGGAATTTGAATATTTGTTGGCTTAAAACCAAAGAGCTTGTCAAAGAATCTGATAAAAAACCCATATCTACGAGGATTAGATGTTATTCTAGTAATTCCTCCTCTGCCAAACCAATTTTCGGGGGGTCTCTTGGTTCTTCGACCAGAGATTATAGACTCAAATATTTGATGGACATCTGATATTTCCTTCCCACAATAATGTCCTTCATCCACAGTTATTGCATTCCAAATTAGATACTTCTTCACACGATCCCAGTTTCCTGGAAAACCTCTCCAGTAACTTGGAGTACCTAGGTATCTTTGCATAGTTAGATTTCTAGCCTCATTACAATTCCTGCATATGATTATCTTATTTTCAACATAGTTTGAACCTCCGAGTGCAAGGTCATGAATGTGTTCTGTATTCGAGTTCTTCAAAGTAAGATTGACTCCGCAATGCAGGCACTTCCCACCACTAATCACAATGTAATTGTGTTGCGCTGAGTTAAGTGCTGATCCCTTCAACGGCTTAGCCTTACGGAATAGAAAATTGTGTGCAGATTCCAGCATTGAATTATACTGCTCTTCACGCGATGGCATACACGAGCATGTGCGAGTTAGAATATAAAGAAAGGAATTATTCGAAACAACCTAAAATCGTTAGGTTGTTCGATGTCAAATCATTTGTATTCTTTCTCCGCAACATTGTCATATTTTTGCCGGTTTGAATTGAACAATCAATAAAATCCAAATGGTCAAAATAGGTACTGAGTAAATCAGATCGAGTGTTGAAACAAACCACAATCCGGTGTAAAATAAGGAAATCAGTCCTGCCAATACGAATACCAGAATTGGTGCAATCTTAGGTTTTGGATGAAGGAAACTGTAAACTATGTAACCACCGCCAAAGTATGCAAATGAATATGCAAATGTAACGTAGACAATACCGATTAATAGCCCGATTACTGCAAATTCAGGCTTCAGTTCTGGTTGAAGTAAAATCAATTCAAGTGTAAGGAATATAGCCGCGAAATTATGCATTATCTGCTCATGAAACATGAACATATGGTCGTGATTTCTACCAATTTTTACCTCGTCTGGAAGTATGATGTGCCTCACAATTGTAGCGGTAAGAAATGCCATCGCAATCCCACAACAGAAAACAACCACCTGTAGATTTTGTAAAATTCCGGGGACTGAAAATCCGAAGTAGTTCAGAGATTGATTGATTGCGGATAGGGAAAAATATGTTACATTGGCAAGTAGAGTCCAACTACTGAATGTTACAAATTTTGAAAGGCCTGTTGGATAGCGTATTACTTCCTCACAATCCTTGAATGAGATAACCCGCATATTACCTGGACCACATTTGAACATGTACACAATTGCAGATACTCCAACAAAGAGACATAATATCCGCCAAGTAAGAAGTATCGATGAAGTCGTTTGGAATGTTTGTGCTGAAGCATCAACTATACCGAATAAGTCAATGAAGTAAGCATAAATTATGATGGATAATGTAACTAGTGCAATTATAGAAATTGTCTGCCGTGTATAATCTCGTTCATTTAACACGTCTTCCATATCCACACCCTAGATAACTGAAATTGAAGTCAATCTTAATCATTCAAACGGATCTAAATTGATTAATTGTTCAACATCGATTCGCTTGTATCCTCTCTCTTCTGCATCAACGGCAGCTTTGACAAGCATCCTACGAATCCATCCCAACATCATTAGTTCCTTCATTTTATCAAGAGCATCTATGAAATTAGCAGGGTTACTTCCTAACTGTGCATGTTCTCTGATGTTTTGTCCTGTCTCGTCAACAACTTCGTAATACCACATCATCAATTCTTCAATTGCACCATCTGTAACAGGCATGCCTGCGAATGACTTTGCCATCTTTCTGACAACAGCAGGAGTCAATGCGGAGCCGCTAATTTGACCTTCTAGAATATCCTCTTGAATCTCTATCTCTACAACATTTTCATCGCCTTCTGATGATTCCTGGATCGTCGAAATGGATTCAATATGACGAGGTTTGATTGTATTGACTCTGTCTTTTGCTGCAGCGCTTTCAGCAGCATGCAATACCTTTTTCAAATAGGTTTCAAGGTGTTCTATTCCAGCTTGAACCGCTTCAGAGCCAACACTTTCTAGACTGCTCAAGCGTTCTATCATCAACTCTCTTGTTCGGTTGTAATTCAGTCGAGTTCTGTTAGTGTCATCAAGTGTTTTTTTGTCGGGAGTTGCGCTTAGAGTTGCTTCTTCCATCGCTGGAACCATGCGGTCGATTTCTGAAACTAACATCTTTACGAGTTGTTCTTTTACAGCACCTGATAGTCTCATGTCTGTAAAACCAGACGATACGAATCCAATGTGACTTGTTGAGTATGGTTTGGCCATCTATTCCACCAAGCCGTCCTCTCTACTCATGGCTTGAGAAACTTCCCATGCATGGAAACATTCGTGTCCTCCGAGAAAACCACCGGCCTCTCTAGAAGGACCAATGAATTCAGCAGCGCAGAATTGACAGAAAACATGGACTATGTATTCATTGAAATATGTACCATTTGGTGTTGACCTTTTCGCTATTTTCTTCCCAATGTCAGATTCATCCCAGTCTGCTAATTTGACAGTATATTCTTCATCGATTACAATTTTTTCAGTCATTTTTACCACTCCGTAACCCAAGGAATTGCCCCATCTGCAGTAATCGGCCTCATCCCTTCCTCGTCGCGAGTCCAAGTATCCTCAGAACCAATACTTCCTTCTGTATGAACCACCTTTGGTTCGATTGCCATTGTTCCACCAATTGGCAATGGTCTGTCGAATCCTTCGGCGACAACTGGAGATTCATCTAACTGGAGACCAACTGAATGGCCTAAGAATTTTGATTGGTCTGGAGCCATACCCATCAGGTGATCTGAATGACCCAATTCTACAGCAAGTGAATGCCCTTGTCTCCAAGCCTCAGAACAATCCAAACCTTGGTCGAGAACATCAACAACTACGTCCTTTACAGCAACCATGTCTTCCAATCGCTCTTCCCATTCTTTTGACAGAGAACCAGCGACAAACATTCTTGTTGTATCAACAACATATCCTCTGTGTAAATGTACTAAATCAACTAATACCGGTTCGTTAGCCTTTATTGTAGTAAAACCACTACCCATTGATGCCATTGGATGAGGTCCTGTGCCGCCAATAGCTGAATCGAAGAATGAAGGGACGCCCCCCGCTCTTCCTGCAACAATTACGCCCCTATCACATTGTAACGGAAACCTGCGCATTTGCACATTTCCACCAAATCCTGCGGCTCTACTTACCGCCTCTGCTGCTGCAACAAGTTCGATTTCTGAAACTCCTTCACCGCCAACTCTTGTTACCGCTTCGAACATATCCAACTGAACTGATGCTCCATCTTCCATCATTTGAATTTCCCACGGGCTCTTTACTTCTCTTTGTCCGTGAATTATTGATGTGCAATCCTTTGTCGCTCCAACTCTGTTAGCAAATTTATCTGCAAATGTGTGTGGTAGTTCACCAAATTGCATGGCTGGTATACATCCTATTGTATCAGAAAACTCTGCCATTCTTGGAAAGTTTTCTACGCTATGTGGCGAATCATCTTCACCCGACTCAAACTTTGCTCTAGACAATGATCTTCTAACGAAAAGTCTTGATTCTCCATTGGCTTTTACCAGCAAAGATGCATTTTGTCTTCCGCCTGAATAATAGTATAGGTCTACTGGGTTTTGAACCAATGCTGCTTCGATATCATTTTCTTGAAGTAATTTAGCAAGAAGATTCTGCCTTGCTTCCATTTCTGAAACAGGCACCCTCCAATCTTCTCCCTCTGGGCCGACCAGAGTAGAAAGTGAGTCCTGCATAAACAAAGGCTAGCGCCAAAGGTTGAAAAACTACACCCATACATAGTATATGCCTAAATAGGCAACTTACATAGCAATAGCATGCGAACTGCACCCAAAGTATTGTTAATTTTAGGCGGTGTTTTCCTTTTGGTAGGGATTATTGGATTTGGTATTGGTATCAATAGCGCTACTGGAATTGAAGAAGATATGAACAAATATGAATTTGAAAATGCAATGAATGGAACAATGACAATCGATGATAACGATGGGCAAGGAGATATTGGAGTTACGTTTTGGGTGAAAGGAGAATACACAGATGATGATGGAAATGGAATCTGGGACATTTGTGATAATACAAATGTTGTAATTACCTCCAACCCTGATGTCAATTCAAATTGGGATGAAGCTACCCTTTTGGATGGTAAGTTCTACTATGAAGTCAACTATGAAGCAAATAATAACGAAAGTAACTGTGCTGCAAACAACCTCAATAAGGTGAATGACCGCACTGAACAGGGGTTAGTAAAAATCGGCCGTGCATGCTGGGGATGCTTTGCTGGCGAGTTATCCTTCGAATCAAATCAAAGCGTTTGGGTCACTTACGATGATCAGCTTGGAGAGGATCTCATAGAAGGTCTAGTTGAAACTGCAATTGGTTTCTTTGCCGGTGTTGGCTCTTTTTGCTGTGGAGTAATCTTATTGATAATTGGAATAATCCTTGCCTTCACAATGAAGGACGAAGACCAAATTGTATACACCATGCCTCAGAGCAATCAGATGTCGATGCAACAGCCAGGAGTATGGACTGCCCCTGCTCAACCACAGAAGGTACAGACTGGAATGTCACAACCCGTGTTTGATGAAATTGGAAAAGGCGGTTTGTGAGTAAACCTTCTCTTTCTAGTCACAATAGATTGGTGCTTAGACCGGTCGAATCAAAAACCGGCCGCCTTTGGATTGGTTTGATGGCGGACTTCCTAAGTCTGGACGATGTCGATTTAGAGGGACGCACAGTCCTTGTTAGGGTCGACATTAATTCACCATTGGAACCTACTGCTAAGCTTTTCTTGGATGATACGAGAATTCGCAGAATAATTCCTACTTTGAACAAATTAAGAAAATCAAAAGTTGTAATTCTAGCGCATCAATCCAGACCTGGAAAGTATGATTTCACTTCAACGCTAGGGCATTCCAGAGAACTTGGCCGTCTACTAGGCCGAAATGTAAAATGGGTCGAAGACATCCATGGAAAGAAAGCATTAGCAGCAATTGAACAATTGAAAGATGGCGAAATATTGATGCTAAACAACGTGCGGATGGATGAAGATGAAGTAAAACTCAAGGGAGATTTCGAAAGATTCTCTCAAACTTTAATGGTTCAAAATCTCTCTATGGCAGCAGATGCTTTCGTTAATGACGCATTTGCATGTGCACACAGAAATTCGCCATCCATAGTGGGTTTCACTAACACACTTCCATGTATTGCTGGGGAACTGATGAATCACGAATTAAAGAAATTGGGACAGGCACTAGACAATCCAAAGAGGCCTTGTATCGCAGTACTAGGTGGCATAAAAGTCGATGATTCTGTAGTGGTTACTGAAAACATGCTCAAGGGTGATATTTGTGACCACGTATGGGTTACTGGCGGAGTTGCAAATCTATTCCTATACCTTTCAGGAATTGATCTTGGAGAAGGTAACATCCAATTCCTGAAGAATGAACTGAAGGATTCATGGGATTCTACAGTAGAGAAAGCGTCTAACCTATTGAAAAATTATCCAGAACGAATCATAATGCCAAGTGATGTAGCAGTAAATGTCGAAGGAAATAGGGTAGACATGCCTTTGTCAAATTTACCAATAGATGCTCCAATTTTCGACCTAGGAATCACAAGCATTAGAGCACTATCAAAGGGAATCAAGTCTGCTGGTACAATAATCCTAAACGGCCCAGCAGGAGTATTTGAGAATCCTGATTTCGCCTTAGGAACAATTGAGATGCTAAACGCATGTGCAGAAAGTGAAGGCTATGCAGTGATGGGAGGAGGGCATACAGCTACTCTTGTCTCAACTCATAATCTAACCTCAAAGATGGGACATGTTTCAACCGGTGGAGGAGCATGTCTGGAACTTCTTGCTGGAAGAAAACTACCGGGAATTGCATCTCTTAAGGAGTCTGCAAAACAATTCAAATTCTCTATTTCAAAACCTATTGACCACCAATAAGACCGGATTCAAAATCCATGGTTTTTTTAATTCCCTACAAAATCTTGTTGACGTTGAGAAGCCATGGTTAGCATTTATCATTTGCCAATTGAAAAAATAAGTGCAATGGCTTGTAGAGATTACGGATGTTTTGATGGATTGAGTAAATTTGATTTTGTTGAGGGAGTAAATACGATAGTTGGAAGAAACCAAAGTGAAAAATTTGCCATAATCAGTAGTTTAATGGATGCAATAACATTCGATAGAGAAAAAAGGAATTCTTTCCATTGGTATTCATATTATGATCAAGGTGAATCTCTCATAGAACTCGTATTCTATTTCTCAGGACAGAAGCATTACTTACGACGTGTATTTTCAAATGGTAGCACAACAGACTTTCATTTGTACATAGGCGAGGGGGATGAAAGACGGTTTCTAAGAGATGGCCAAGTGCAGTCTTATTTTGAACAAAACAGGATTAACAACATAGATAAAATACTCAGACAAGAATTAAATTACTCCACAGAGTATACTGATAGATTAAGTTGGCAAGCAGTCTTTGATGATGTTAGAATCGCAAGTAATGAAAGTGAATCATTGATTAATCGCATACTTGCAAAATTCCCTTGCCATATAGCAAAATTGTACAAAAGGGATGATGGAATAATTATCCATTTCAAAGATGGTAGGATGGCTACACCATTGGATAGATTAGGATATAGGGACTCGCTATTTATATCATTACTAACTTTGGTAACAAATAGGATTTTATCGAATGCAGAATCAAATCCTGGGGTCTTTATTATCGATGATTTCGAGGGAGATTTGGATAAGCCAGATATTCATTTCTTTAATGACACATTCAATTATCTTGCAAGGGAATACAATACTCAATTTTTCCTTACCTCTCGTTACAAGAAAAATCGTAACCATGTGATCAACATAAACAAATTAAGACGCGCAAATAAATCCACTAGTAGAAATTATCTCAGGAAGGTTATCAACAATTTCAAATCAAACATAGTTATCAAAAGCCCCCCTTACAACAAGAAATTCAAATGGTGATAGTGTGGAATATGTAATGAAGATAAATAGCATATCACACAATGGTTATGGTGAGATGTGGTATCCATTCTCATTCGAAAACCAATCTAGATTTGCTCTAATTAGAACGGAATCATGTGATGAAATTTACAGTTTCATTCACTTGTTAGAAATGATGTTTGCAGTTGTAAATCAAAAATCAGTCTATTTCAATCACCTCCCTCGGAAAAAAATAGACACTAGAAAAGGAACGCAGTGTACGATAAAATTTGAGACTAACAAACATAAGTATTGTCTAGAAAGGTACATCATTTCTAATTTTTCAATAGAAACAAGATTAACCAAAGAAGAAACAGGTATTGTGTATAATAATGATGATGCGATTAGTATTTTGAAGAAAATAATCAGGCCAAAGATAATCACAAATGAGACCTCCTATTATCAAAAATCATCGATATACAAAGCAGCATCATATAATGAAATGAAAAACATGGAAAAGCTAGCCAATTCGATTTCAACCTCAGTAGGAATAAAGGCAAAATTGAGACTAAATTATGAGGGCAGGTGGTCGGTTTTTGGTGACGATCTGGTTGAAGAATTTAATTCGAAAACGATGATATTCCCATCATTTTTGCAATTGATAACAAATTTGTCGCAAGCAATAATGAAAAGAAGAGTACATGGTTATTGTGAACCGATATTGACTTGTTTAGAATCAGTTATTCTAAATCGACTAGAAACATCAACTCTACTTTACCAAGCGGAATCCATTGCAAATACAGAGCAAATAGATTTACTGATTTGCTTTGATTGTGATAAATCAGAATCACTTGTAGATGCTATTGAAACACCTCGATTAAAGTGTTACGAGTATTGATTCCTTGCTTTATATACTAATCTTACCATCTGATATTATGGCACTGCAATATCAATGTCCTGAATGCAATAAATCATTCGAGAAAGAACATAGCCTAGATCAACATATGAGGGCTACTGGTCACGAATTTGTTGATGAGGAATATTCTGATGAAGAATACTGTGCTGACGATTGTGAATGTGACGATTGTCAATCTGAGGATTGGGATGATGATACCCCTTCAGTAGATCTATCAATTTTCAAACCTAGAAAGCAGGCATCCAAAAAAACACTTAGAATAGCAGGTAAATGTTTGACAGACCCTGATAGTTGCACTATTCCTGAGGTGAAACGAATGGCAGCATCTCATCTGTCGATAGGCAGGGTTTGTTCTTACGGCATCTGTGGCAATTCAGCTAAAATTGATTGTGAGCATGATCGCTGTGCAGAACACTGTCCAGGTTGTAGCGTACATTAAGGAGGTTGATTGTAAAATTTGAAAAATAAAATGTTCATTTCAAAACTTGTGTATTATCCCACTCTAAAAAATGATGATTCGCAATGTATATAGTGACAAAGTTGTTAGTACATCTATGCCTTCTTTTCCTGTTCGCGACCGCGAATACAGGATAGAAGATATTGAGCATAAAGTGTGCCCAGAATGCGGTTGTAAAAACTTCACTGAAGATGTTGAACGAGGAGAAAAGGTCTGTGACGACTGCGGACTTGTTGAACCGATACCAAGCCAAGACCAAAAACTAACAAATTCAAATAAGCAGGGTAATAATTCTGATGCATTAATTGATATTGGAAAATATACCAAAAATAAGAATCTAGCGAAGTTGTTAAGATTTGAACATTTAAACAAAGGAAGGGCCTACAAAAAAGAAAAGCATCCAAATGAAACAATTGAAAGGTCAGAACACATAATATCAATTATATTTCCATTAAATATAAAAATTAAAGAAAGACAAGATGGTGAAAATCCAAATACCGTGCGGCAGAGGGAAAATTCTATGATGAAAAAGTTTCGAAATATTAGTACTCACGACACGGCGAGAATGCAGAAAGGACTATTTCAGGGACATTCTGTGAATCTTAACGCACTTGTAATGGCTTGGTTTGTGCATAATTTTTTGAGAGAATTGAATTACTCTGATTCCCAATTGAGATCTGAAATTAAAAAATCGATGAAACATGAATTACTCAAAGATTTTTTTGAGGAAAGGGATAGAAATGAAGTAGATGCTTGTTTCAAAAAATTTCTAAAAGCGTCAAAGAAAATTAAGATATCTAAGGCCAAGCAAATTTTCACCCGAAGTGATATTACGTCAGCAAAATTACAAGCAGAGACTGATTTATTAGAAATGGTTAGAAAACTAAAATCACATGAATTAATTGAGAAAGAGTTCGAAATTCCAAATATCATACTTAAAACGCTTTTTGACATAGAAAATTATCCCCCTCCCGGAATGCATAGAAAAATTCTCCACTCAGAGTTGATTTATAGGCTACATAAGCGAACTTCTTCCTCAAAGACTAAAATTACTATGAAAAATATAACTGATATTTTAGAGGTAGGGAACAAAGGTAATCACAAGAAGAAAATTACCACATATTTAAATCAAAAATTAGGAGAGGAATAAACGTGCCAATGAAAATAGACCAAGCCATACTTGATGAAATTGAAAGTTGTATCAAAGGTAGCAAAATAGAACGAATAGAACTGATTGATTTACTTGCACCTCCGAAGAGAAGTGCGGACGATATAGCTGATTTGTTTAAATTAAAAATCAGAGGCAATACAACAATGAAAGAATTAGATAAACAAAAGAAAGAAATTCTGGCCAATGACAATTCAACTTTTATGAATGCGTTTGGAATTAGTAAGACTGGTTTAGTTGACATGATAGAGAAATATAGTTTTGATAAATCTATCTTTAACAGAATCCCTAAACGCTCGCTTTCCTTTAGCCTAAAGTCTGGATTAAGTGGTTTTTGGGCACCGAATGGGTATGGAAAGACGTATGCTATTAAGAATATACTTTCAAAATTAAAAGATAGTTCTGGAAGTTCAACCTTCAGATCATTTGAAAATTTTATCATTAGCACACATTCAGAGTTAATAATTGAATCCAACCAAGATGGTTTGTTTCGTGATATTCGGACTAATCGCGGGCGCCCCTTAAAATCTAAATCTGAGATTACTTCTTCTCTAATACCATTTAGACAAATAAATTACATCACAGATACAAATGTAATTGTGAGTATATCTCTAAATCATCTTCAAGGCATGTACAATGATTTTTCAATAAAAATTTCAAAAGTTGACAATAATTTTGAAGATTGTTTTGTATATGAAGATGTAAAATTTCCTATATGGTTACATGATAAAGGCCAGAAAATATTCTTTTCAAATAACGTTTCAGAAAACGATAGAATAGATAACGAGGTAATCAAACCGATTCTGGACCAACTACTAAATCTGTCATTTGAATATGTTGAAATCCCAAAAATGTCTTATTCCGATGATATATTCAGAAAAATTTCGGATGATTTCATAGAGTTCATTGGTCCAAAACTTGCCGTTGGTTACTCAATGAATTCTACAAGGCAGTTAACATTGTTGAGCAGGCTTGATGTTGAAAGTTCTGGAATTCTTGACAAATATGGGATAAACAGACATATCAATCGTTTTATCCAGAGGTCTAAAAATTTCTCGTCCGATGACTCCAGTGCGACGATTACCAAGGAACTCTACGGCAAAATGCAGCAACTAAATAATGTATATAACGCTTACAAACATGGTGGTGACACTAGCCTTCAGGATAAATATATAGAAAAATCAATGAATGAATTAATGGATGATTTTGATAAGATAGACCCAACAATGTTAAGCGAAAAGTTAGACAATTACAGGAAGGTAGATTTTGATATCTTATCCGACAAAGACTTTAGGAAAATGAAAGAAGATTTAGCAAGAGAGTCTGCATCTCTGGAACTTATACAGACTATGAAGAGAATAAACAAGAGTAAAAACCGCCAATTTGGGAAAAGAAGGGAAGTTTATGATTTTATTTCTTCAATCGAAGAAAGGTTCAATTCGGTAATTAAGGGTACTGGAAGCCCATGGGATATAGAAGTAAAGTTGATTGACTGGCGAGCTGAGAAAAATAGAAACATATTCATGTTCAGATACAGAGGTTCCAATGAGTCTAACCAACATAGAGCGTCATGGGACACATTGTCCTTTGGACAAAAAAGTAATTTCATACTCCATAGTGCATTGATTTTAGAAGAATTTCTCAATGATGAAGAAGCAGAATGGCCAGTTCAAAGATGTACTGTGGTTGATGAACCTGAGGCTGGAAAAGCAGAATCATGGATCAGTGAATTAATTAACAACCTAAATGAGAGTCATAATAGACTTCATAAGAGGAAGAGATCTTCTGTTATGATTTTGTCTCATCGAGGTATAATTCTCGATAGTATTTCAGAAGATGGCACATATTCATTATTACATCATCCAGAACTCGATGAAGAAGAATAGGCTGGATGTGTGATAATTTTGAATCTCAATAAATCACCGATTAGAAAGGGCCCTTCTACTATTGTGTTCGAGGACGGAGATTTAATTCATAAAGCGAAATCAGAAGGAATTATTTCAGAAAACAATCTTGTATACTTACACAAATCAAGTGTAAGAAACGTCGAATCAATCAATTCCCTTGAATCATTGGCAGTAAATCACTCCTTCAAGTGTTTCAAATTCGATGATGGTTTTTATGATGTTAGAACTGTTGCAAGATTCCTATCCAAAAATAACATAGCGTTGGAAAAAAGAAGAAACGTAGACGCAATTTACATCGATAGCGATGGTTTGGATATATCTTTGCTACATAACTTAGAATTCCAATTTGGTGAAGAAGATAGTATACATACAACCTTACAACCATTTACGAATTTGTTAAATGAAATTGAAAGTAACATACGGCTTTACAGAGGTAAAAATTTGAAAATTTGTTTTATTCAACCTAATATGGAAGCATTAGAATACAAAGGTATGAAGGAGGGCAGCATTTTTACAAAAACAGAAAAGATGCGACACATAAAATTCAATTCATTTATCCTGGGGGAGAGAGATGAATCAACAAAGGAACTTGTTTGCCGTGCAAATCCAAAAGAGTGTAATCCTAAAAAATATCTCAAAAGAAAATTTAATCAGTCTGATTATGAAAAATTAGTGGATAATTTGATCAAAAAAATGGGAGATGATAATTTCATTAGGTACAATAGTAGCGATTTCAAGAAAATAATACAATCACAAACAAATTCTGTAATTTCATTTAGTGCATATGTGGCGAAAGATAATCGTGGTCGACCAAACCGAAATAATTTCAAATCTGATGGTGAGTTTCAATTAGCATTTAAGGAATGGAAATTGAATCAAAAGAAGGTAATGGATGAAAAGTTAAAATTATGCACTAACGAACAAAAAGTATCATTGTTTAGAGATTTTTTCTTATATCGTCCATTGATTTTTCACATACACGAACAATCAATTATTATCAAAAAATCGGAACCTGAAAAAGATCTGAGTGATAATTACAAAAACCTAATTTCCAGAATATGCAACATTTGATTACTCTTCTTCATCAAATCTTTCTAATCGTTCTAATTGCTCGGTCAATCTTTTAATTTCTTTTTCCGCGTTTTCGGCTCTTTGAAGTGCTATTTCGAGTGGATTTTCTTCTTCAAATACATCAACTTCTTCGTTCTGTTCTTCGACTTCATCGTGATCTAAAGTAGGTAAATTATGGGATTCCGTTTCTAGTACTGGTTCTTTGGTAGCTGAATCTCCGTTTAATCCTAAAACTTCTATGATAGAATTCTTGGAAAAATATTTCTTTAACAGTAAATCTCTCTCATCAGCAGATACTTGGTCTCGATCTGTAACAAGTTGTAAAATATCTTTTAACAGACTGAAATACTCAGTAAACCTCTTGCTGGAAAAATCAACAAATGTTTTCTTTGTAAGCCCAGTAAAAAACACTTCATTTTTAGCATTCAAGTATATATTATGATCTTCTTCTAACGGATTTTTGCCTTGTATAAACAACTCGGTCTCATGTTTACTTGATATCAATTCTTCAAACCAATTTTGGAAATCTTGAATTGATTTAATATCGTCTAATTTAGATGCTTGGGATAACAACTTTGACAATAAAATTAATTCTTGGAAATACTTTGCATTTTCAAAGTGTTTCCTTAGACTTTGTCCAACTTCTTTTTTCATACGTGTAATTCTTTCGACTTCCAAAATACCATCATCATTGAGGTAGCGTCCGTTTGAATCAAATCTAAAGTAATCATAAATTGATAGTGCATGATCCCAGATTCTGCTTACGGCTGAATGGCTTAATACAGATTGCATTTCAGACACACTGCATCGGTAACTATCTAGAATCTCACTACTCAGTATTGAGTTAGGTATAAGGAAAGCATTGTTGGGAATTGATCTGTAACCCCTTATTGAAGAAGGCTGACTCAAATTAGATTCCTCTGATGTTTCTTGAACGTGTGGAAAGTATATTGCGGGTAAGACCAATATATATTTGGAAAACAATTGCAAAATATTTGAAATTGATTTATCTCCAGTTAGAAGTATTTCGATCAATATTGTCTGTTTAGCACTTTTTGCGTCACCCCCAGTAACAAATAATGAAGTTATTTCATCTAGTGAATTATCTGAATAATCTTCATCTTCTAGGAATTTGTATAATTGAATAAATCCATTTAACGTTTTATTATTTACATAAAATTGTGGGTCAACATCTCTCATGGGTTTAAATCGGTCAACAGGTTCTAAGGCTGCATAACCACGTTTTAATGTTGTAGTGTTCCAGAAATTATGACCTGAATTTCTCCAACCCCATGTGTTTGAAGGCTTGTTATACCATTTTTCTCTTCCAAATCCTAGTTGTATCATTTGGGATAATATTGACTTGGGGTCAAACACTAACTGTGCGAGGTTTTTCATTGGTTTTTTCCTAAAAACAAGGGGGCTAGTAAGCCGATCTAACGCAGCATCTCTAATATTCCCATTTATTTGTTCTAATACCGGATATGTGAGTGCATTGCCAAACGGTATGTTTCCAAACAACCAACCTAATATAGAAATCAATGGTCTAGCATCACTAAAATCTAGTTGACCCTTTTTGTTACTATCGAATGAAGTTTGGTAAATACTTTCGATTAGTTCATCAGAATAAGGTTGACCAACTAACATTTGATGTAAATTAATATCCAGAATATCTAATTGAATTCGACGGAAATCTTTGGCTAATTTAGTGTCGTTTATCGGTAAGAAATAACTTGTTTCAATGTTAATAATGTTCTCCAATACATTATTTCCTGAAATCATATCCATATTTGTATCCTGTTCATTTAGTTTAAGAACATCTTCGAAAGCCTCTCTTTTTTGAGCTTTAGGTCTTCTGTTGTTCTTTTT
>PBXE01000034.1 GCA_002727485.1 Methanobacteriota archaeon
CATTCTCAAATCACCGAACAAACATTAAGGCTGAATGATATATATCAAGAGCACTGGTCAGGACATCGAAATTTATCAGAGGGATTTTGGGACCCCTCTGAAATGATTAACACGGGAGGAATAGGTCCTACCCTAAGAGGTGCTGCTTGGGCAGTGCAAGCTGCTAATGATATCTACACAGTTCATGATTTGAGAAATTCTATGTTTGGAGAACCCGGCTTTGGAGGGATGGACATGTGTGCTATTGATATACAAAGAGGGAGAGATCATGGACTTCCAGACTATAATTCAGTTAGAGAATCGCTTGGTTATGATAGAATTTCTAATTGGAGCGAAATTTCCGAAGAACCAGAAGTTATCGAACGAATGAATCTTGCTTTTCCAGATATCAACAATGCCGATCCAATTATGGGTATGTATGCTGAAAAACACTTAGAAAATTCTTCATTGGGCGAGTCGATGCATGCGTTAATCACCGATCAGTACTTAAGACTTAGAAACGCAGATCCTTTATATTTTGAAAATGATCCAGAATTGACCCAACACCTTGATTATATCTATCAATCAACTTTATCACAAATAATTTTGAGAAACAGTGAAATAAATTTACTTCAGTGTGATGTTATGTTTGCAGTCCAAGATACCAATGATATGGAATGCTTCAGCAACGATTATTCAAAATACTCTGGCCCTATCGATAAAATTGAAAATGATGTAACCGAATTAGAAACACTTTCGGTGAATCTCGTTGACAAAACAGTTGATAGTGGATTAAATTTTTACGAAGTTAGTGATCAACTTCACTGGTCTGCATATGGCCCTTCGATAGCTACTGCTGATTGTAATAACGACGGCTATGAAGATATTTGGATTGGTAATTCGTATGATCAAGAAGGTTCAGAGTCCCCTGACAATGTCCCCATCGATTTTTACTTGATGGTAAATAATGGGGATGGCACATTCAGTGATTTTACTGATTCGTCAGGACTTGACACATCGGTTAAAACCTTCTTAGGGGCATCTTGGGTAGATTATGATAATGATGGAGACGTAGATATTTATTTGTCAAATGCTGGAATGTATAATAATTTACAGACAATTTATCCTAATACAATGTATCAAAATAATGGAGATTGTCAATTTACGGACGTCAGTCAAGGTGTTGGGTTAGGAAATTTAGGACATTCGTCAACCAGTTCGTGGGCTGATTATGATCACGATGGCGATTTAGATTTGATGTCACATAATAGCGGCCCAATTGATAATGAAAATTCAACTNTNAGNGCNGAAACAGATATACTTTACAAGAANCATNTTNNCNGAAACTGGTACNGCNANNTTTGANGATTNTACTCTNGANTCNGGAGGNGTATATGGNACNATNTATNTCCCNGAAAATGATGANATNGGAATNGGTGATGTNNTNNCATANACATCNGCNGCNGCNGCNAATCCNTCNGCNCANATGTCAGTCAAATTNCCNNCNTTATCTGANCANAANAANCTNGANAANAATGGNACNGGAGTNTCNTGGGCAGGTTTATTCATNGATTTNGGNGATGATGGCTGGGAAGATATTTTTATTGGTACAGATTTTGGNATATCTCCAATNTACAAGAATATNGGNGATGGCACATTTATCTCTCATACAGAGGAATCAAATNTNATGATNCANGGNACNGCAATGGGNCTTGATGCNGGNGATGTNGATGGNGANGGCGATNTNGANATTTGTCANAGTAANTNNGGTCCNAATTATNTNTTCAANCANACNAGNGAAATGNGATTTGAAGAAAGTAGNNANTCNTCAGGNTTAAATTTTGGAACATCTTCAAAATCAGTTACNTGGGATTGTAATTTTGTNGATATTGATTTAGATGGAGACNTAGATTTNTGGTTTGGTTCTGGAAGTATTACTCCATATACNACTTTCAGTTATAATTCAATATACCTTAATGATGGAAACGGAAATTTTGGTGAGGCAATTTTCACGAGTGAGATACTTCATCCTATTGGAAAAACCATGGGTTCATCTTGGGCCGATTTTGATCTAGATGGAGATCTAGATTTGATACTTGCAGAATCTAACTTCGGATTAAAGTATTACGAGAACGATGCAGCACAAAAACAGGAAACCAAATGGCTTGCAATAGATGTTGAAGCCGATATCGATCAAAGCGGAGTATTCGTTACTGCAGTTAATGCTAAAGTTGATATCGAGTTTAGTAATTCTAAAGTTGTTAGACAAATAGTGAAAATCGGTAGCGGCTTTTCTGGCTCTAAAGATTCAACAATTCATCTTGGAGTCCCAACTGGAGAAACAGTAGAATCAATCACCATAACATGGAATGACGGCTCCAGTAAAGTAATTGAAAATCCAACATTGAATCAATATCTTGTTGTACAGAATGTAATGGATTACAGTCAATCAACAAATGTTCAAGAAGCAGAAAATAATGAACAACTCTCCCAATCATCAAAGATTCTTCCAGGGGCTATTCTAGCTTTTATTGTAATTTTTGTAATCCTTGCAACATTTTACACTAGAAGGAGCAATTGATTCAATAATCGTATGCTACACGGTCATAATATGGCCGTAAAACCATACTCATCCGGACACATAGGTGCTGTGGCATCAAACTTTACTGAAATGCGACTTTCAGGTGCTGTTAAACAGAAATTAGTTGAGCTAATGTGTGAAGAAATCGCTCGAATAGTTCCTCAAATGGAATCCGATACATTGGCTCAAGATCCAGAGAGAAAAACCCTAGATGACCCTGAGCGTACTAGATTAAACTATAACAGAACTAGAGAACTGATGATAGAACAACTATCTAACATTGAATCAGTAGGCTCTGCTGCAGTTCAAGCAGGTATTGAACATATTGAAAGACACCTTGNTAAAATAATCAAGCATTCCGAGGCGGCTGCAGAAAAAGATAGAGTTGCAACAATCAAGCCTAGGCATCTAGATATTGCAATTGCGGGTATGGGTCTTGGGGGTGATTCAGATAATGAAGATGATGTAGACGAAGTAGAAGAAAGTGAAACACTTGTCGTTGGACAAGGGGGCGGAATTTTAACTCGATCATCTTTGATGTCACTTGCTAGAACTCATGCCAAGATGCCAGTAACTGAAGACGCTATTGAAGAATTACTTGACACATATTATATGGTTGTAGAAACAATTGAAAGAGACATTAGGAAGCATGCTCAACTCGGAGGGAATCCAGTTCAATTCATTGAATCAATAAACCGCATGAGGACGTTAATGTCTCTAGGATGGATGCGCTCAATGCTGATTAAAGCAGCAACGAATGCAAGAGAAAGAGGATATAAGCGAATCGACATAGAACAGATTGTCAATATTGACCCATTTGGCGAATGATGTACAATCTAATTATTGATTGAACATACTCATAGAGAAGAAGCGAACGATACTATTGCATCATAGTCTGGTTCTACTCCAGGGTTTTCAGCAACCCAGCGATGTTGTACTACGCCATCCTTGTCAATAACGATTACAACTCTGTTAGCACAAACGTAACCCTCAATTCCTCCCAAGCCTGTAAATGTAGCATCATATGCTTTGACAACATCTCTGTCAAGGTCAGATAGTAAAGCGAATTCAAGATTATATTTTCTAGCNAATTCAGCATTAGCCCATGGCGAATCAACGCTGATTCCTAAAACGACTGAATTAGATTCGTTGAGTTTGGACATATTGTCTTGGAATGCACACATTTCCTTGTCACAGACGCCAGTAAAAGCNCCAGGATAGAAAGCGAGGATAACGGTTTGTCCTGAGAAATCAGCAAGACTAACGTCGCTTTTATCTGTAGTTTTCAAAGTAAAGGCTGGGGCAGTGTCTCCGATATTGACCATAGAAAGGCCAATTATCATCGGTGTATATCAGTTTCGATTTCAAAATTTATCAAAAACGACCTGCGTTCATTACTTTGTTCCAAGCAGATATGAAATCAGCGACGAACTTGTCTTGATTATCGTCTTGAGCATAGACCTCAGCGATTGCTCTCAATTGAGAGTTACTACCGAAAACAAGGTCATACCTCGTTGCACTACGAACCTTCTCGCCAGTTGAACGGTCATGAGCATCATATGAATTACTTCCTGTTGGAGTCCACTTGACTCCCATATCTAGTAATGTGTCAAACCACTCGTTAGACAAGTTGGAGCCGTCAGAAAATAATCCTCTTTGGTCAGAGGATACGCCTAGGGANCTCATTCCACCTACTAGAACAGTCATTTCNGGAGCGGTAAGTCCCAAAAGTTGGGCCTTATCTAACATCATTTCTTCAGGGCTGACTGCGAAGTTAGTCTTCAGGTAATTTCTAAATCCACAGGAAACAGGTTCCATGACTGCGAATGAGGCAGAGTCAGTTTGCTCTTCAGTAGCGTCACCACGGCCTGGTGTGAATGGAACTTCTTTACCGCATGCCATTTCAATACCTACATTTCCAGCAAGTACAATTGTATCTGCAATACTAGCGCCATTAGCTTCAGCAATTCCGCTAAGAACTCCTANTACCTTGGATAATTGTTCAGGCTTGTTCGCTTCCCAGTCTTTTTGTGGTGCTAATCTAATTCTAGCACCATTAGAGCCTCCTCGGAAGTCAGAACCTCGGAACGTAGAAGCGCTAGCCCAAGCAGTTTCAACCATTTCACTGATTGAAAGACCACTTGATTTAATTGCATTTTTAACAGCACCAACATCGTAAGATGTGCTGCCTTCAGGAACAGGGTCTTGCCAAATGAAATCTTCTTCAGGAACATCTGGGCCTAGATATCTTGACTTTGGACCCATATCTCTGTGAAGTAGTTTGAACCAAGCCTTGGAGAATGCATCGGCAAAAGCGTCCGGATTCTCATGGAAATATTTTGAAATCTTACGATATTCAGGATCTCTAATCATCGCCATATCAGCAGTTGTCATCATTGTTGGGACCTTGATTGACGGGTCTTCAGGGTCTGGAGCCATGTCTTCCTCATCTTGGTTTGATGGTGTCCACTGATGAGCGCCNGCAGGGCTCTTTTCCAAAACCCATGTTTCATCATATTTGAATAGCATGTCAAAATAGCCATTNTCCCATGCGATAGGATTTGCGGTCCATGCCCCTTCAATTCCACTTGTGATTGTATCTCTTCCTACTCCAGACTTGAAGTCGCTTGTCCAGCCAAAACCTTGCTCTTCGATACTTCCCCCTTCTGGTTCAGGTCCTTTGTGATCTTCTGGCCCAGCACCATGTGCCTTTCCGAAGGTGTGTCCACCCGCGGTTAGAGCGACAGTCTCTTCATCGTTCATCGCCATTCTGCTGAAGGTTTCTCGAATATCTTGAGCGCTTAGTAGTGGNTCAGGATTTGCGTTAGGTCCTTGTGGATTTACGTAGATTAATCCCATCTGTACTGCTGCTAGAGGATTTTCTAGGTCTTGGCGAGTTTCCCCATATCTGTTGTCTCCTAGCCACTCATCTTCACTACCCCAATAAATATCGTCTTCTGGATGCCAAATATCTGGTCTTCCTCCACCGAATCCAAGTACAGGTCCGCCCATTGATTCAATAGCGATCTGACCAGTCAAAATTAGTAAATCTGCCCAACTTATTCCGTTNCCATACTTTTTCTTAATTGGCCAAAGTAGTCTTCGTGCTTTGTCCAAGTTTCCATTATCAGGCCAGCTGTTTAACGGAGCGAATCTTTGTGCACCAGTTCCACCGCCTCCGCGGCCATCACCGGTTCGGTAGGTACCAGCAGCGTGCCATGTCATTCTAATGAAAAAGGGGCCGTAATGCCCGTAATCGGCTGGCCACCAATCTTGACTATCTGTCATCAAAGCGTGTAGGTCTGCTTTGAGTTGATTGTAGTCAATCGAATTGAATGCATCCTTNTAGATAAAGTTTGAATCCATTGGATTAGATTTNCTATCATGTTGGTGCAAAATTGCTAAATTTAGTTGATTAGGCCACCAATCAGTATTCTTCATTCCAGTTTCGCTAGTACTGTGTGTACCATGCATTACAGGGCACTTACCTTCGTTATCCATTCCTCTCATGTGAATTCACTAATCTTGCCAAAACATCCTCCCATATCAACTTAAGCATAATGTTTAGTTAACTTGAATATCAGATTATTGCCAATTTATAATGATAAATTTTAAAATTTAATTTTACCTATTTTACGATGGTAAAGACAAAACATGGCATTTTCTAGCAATGCTATGCTTGCCATCATTCTGCCANCAATCCTTGCCGGTATCGTTGCAGTCTTGGTAACATTAGCAATCGAAAAATTTGGCGGATTAATTGGAGGGGTACTTGGTACAATTCCTTCAACAATAATACCAGCAGCAGCAGGTGTTTACTATCTTGATGGCAAGGATGCATTACTTTCCAGTATGTCGATTGTCCCTTTGGGAATGATGGTTAATGGTCTATTTTTAGGAGTATGGATTGTTCTACCAAAGCATGTCGAAAAAAGAAATAATCCACTACTAATTACAACTATATGCTCAATTATTATTTGGGCAATTTTTGCTTATTTAGCATTAANNATTGCTAACTATTCAATGAAATCTGATTTNANTCNTTTTANTNTNGGGGCATTCGGACTACTTTTTTTGATTCTTGTCTCAATTTTCTTTAATATCAAAACTAGACCGTCACCAAAGGGCACCAATAAGGTTCCATCCTCCATCCTTATGGCTAGAGGAGTTGCTGCAGCAATTGCTATTGGGTGTGCAATGATTCTAGCCAAATTAGGAGAGCCATTAGTAGCCGGGCTTGCTAGTGCCTTTCCTGCAATATTTCTAACAAGCATGATCGCTTTATGGATTTCTCAAGGAGTCACGGTTCCACAAGGAGCAGCAGCTCCAATGATGCTTGGTGGGGCGAGTGTTGCAGTTTATGCTTTGATTGTGATGTGGTCAATACCAAGTTATGGAATCGTTATCGGTTCCTTGGTATCTTGGTTTTCATCAATCATGTTATGGTCTCTTCCAGCCTTTATTTTTTTGAAGAAATACCGCAATTTAACCATTGATTGAGCGCGTCCATTTCTCAGCCCCAGGAATCCCTATGACTGTACAAACTGCTCCATTTACTCCTTTGACAGTCTCGATTTTTTGTTTTAATTCTACACAGTCTAATAGGCAACAAGGGCAATGAGGATGTTTTGGTGCAATGGTGTAATTCACAATGCCGTCATTAGAAATATCAATTTCTTGAACTATATCTGACTCATTATATGTTCTATCTTCATGTGGCTCTTTCCAACTTGCAAATAAGCGAATAACTCTCAATTTAAGAGCCTTCATTTTTCGCTCATTCATATTTATTCCAACCTGATGATTTCGGTTATTGCTAATCTTTTGATAGTTCTTTCTCAATATCTTCCAAGCGTAATTCATTCAATTTTCCTTCTGCCGATTTTAGGTCTTCTTGGCACTGTTTTAGCAACTTAGCACCTTCTTCGTAAAGCTGAAGGGTTTCATCAAGCCCTCTGCCGCCTCTTTCCAACAAGGATACAATTTCTTCCAATCTAATTACCGCTTCATCATATGTTTTCTTCGCACTCATAATATCACTTCTTTTTACTTTCAATTTCATAAATATCCGCTGCTGCCACACCATCGGCAAAATTCATTGTGATTTTCTGTCCGATTTCTAGTTGATTTACAGCGGTTAGAACCTCTCCTGATTCATTTTGGACCATACTATATCCACGTTCTAAGACTCTTTGTGGATGTACTGCATTAAGTGAGGCTTCAAAATTAGAAATTTTAGAAATTTCATTTGCTATTATCGCTTTACTAATGTTATTCAATTTCGAGGCCAAGCTTTGAATCTTTATTTTTACATTCGTTATGCCTGCCATTGGTGCTGCTTTAAGCATTGATGAAAGCAATTTTAGTTTATTCCTGACATCACTGAATTGTCTTATCGATGCCCCATCTAATCGCTGATTTAACTCGCCGAGATACATCTGTATTGCATTATAATCAGGCACACACCTCTCAATGGCATTTGATGGAGTAGATGCTCTAACATCCGCAACCATATCACTAACTAGAAGATCCGATTCATGGCCTACGGCAGATATAACCGGAATGTCTGTAGCGATTATTGCTCTGGCCACAGGTTCTAAATTAAAAGCCCAAAGATCTTCTGGAGAGCCACCACCTCTGCCAACAATAATTACGTCAACAGGAGGATGGCCTCTTTTATTTGCAATATCAAGTCGTGAAAGTTTTCTTGCTGCAGATATACCTCTAACAATTTCTTCTGCAGCCTTATCTCCTTGAACTAGTACTCCAATAATCGTTCTTCTAAGCCCCGGCCATCTATTTTCTATCAACCTGTTCATATCGGAGAGAGCGGCAGAACCAGTGCCAGTGATTATTGCAACATGCTTAGGAATTACAGGAAGTAATTTCTTCGGCAAATCAAAAATTCCCTCATCCTTTAGTTTAATCTTTAATTTTCTTAGAGTTTCTTCCATTTCTCCGATTGTATTTATCGGCTCAATTTTATCGACAACGAGTTGAACTTTCCCTTGTTTCGCATACAAGTCAACGCTGGCTATAACCACTACTTCTGAACCCTCTTTTATGTTAGAGTCAATGCTACATCTTCCACGCCAAATAACCGCGCTCATTTGCCCATCATTATCTCTTAATGTAAAATATGTATGGCCACTCGGATATTGTTTCCATTGCGATACTTCTCCTCTAATTGCTTGATTTTGAAATAACCTATCTTGCTTGATAGTTTGTCTTACGAGACTGACAAAGTGACCAATGCCCAACGGGCCAGTAGTCAATTCGCTACCCTCTCTCATAGATTACACAATAAGCCAACGGTTCTTGAATGATGCGCGTCATTTATTTTTTCTACGCCTTGCTTCAAATGCATGTCGAGCTTCTACTTCTGCAAATTTACTTTTAATTTTCTTTCTCAAAAACCATACTGCAACCGAAACTGCAAGAATATCGAAAACCAAAATACCCCATTCAATAATCGTCCAATTTTCAAACATTACAGTTCCTCACAAGGGGGGGCGGATATCAATATCGACATCATTCAAAGGAATCCCAATACAACTCAACCGTGCGCAACGTTCGACTAGATAATCATCTAATCCCGGCGGAAGAATCTCTGGCAATTCTACAATTCCTTGGATTAATGTAACCATGCAGGTCCCGCATGTTCCAGAAGTGCAATTGGTGGGAATTCGAACACCAGCTAATTCGCCATGTTCGGCAAGAGTTTCTCCTTCATGCAATCTAATTTGCCCAAGTAATTTTGCACCTTGTAAAAAACGAATTACAGGCACATCTTCTGAATTTTTTAATGATTTTTCAGAACCGGACTTTGCCGACATTTCAAAACCTCAGCGCATATCCTTATGACGAGTCCAACGTCCAGTTTGTTTGTTAAAGAATAATCCTGCTTTTTTCATCCATTTGTTAAACTTAGTAGCGCCAGCGCCAGTTCTAAGGATGAAGTCTTCTCTATCTTCTTGAGCTTGAATATAATCTTTAGCGGCAAGAGTTTGGTCAATCCAATCATTGATATCCATTAGGCCACCGCCAAGAGTACTTTCTTCAACTACCTTGCTCATCTCATCAGCAGTAGCGCCAGTCTCTTCAAGGTCCTTACGAATCATATCATTGACTGAAGACAAGTCCATAGATGCTGGTTTAGGAGGAACAGGGTTTCTTGGAGGTTTATTTTCATCAATATGGATTCTACTTCCATTCAATAATTTATCTTCAACAATAACAGCTAATTCAGGGGTAAAGTTTTCTTCGCATTCCCAACAAATGAATACCCATTCGTCTGATTTATCTAAATCTCTAGCTTGCCTAGGATCCAATTCGTCGCCACAAATAGGACATGCATGGAATACTAATTTAGGAACATACTTTCTTCTAAAGTCAACAATATCTTGAGGAGTTCCCTCTAATTCTAGCATCTCATGATCTCTAGCGGCTTCAAGCCCCCTAGTTTCCAATTGGTCACGAATTTTCACTTTCTGATCGTCTTTACCTTCGTCATAAAGGTTATTTTCTAATTTAACAATCAATTCAACAGTTTTACCTAGGCGATTCATTACTAATTTTTTAGCTCTAAAAGCCTCAACCTTTACTATTTTCAGCCTTTCCTTTTCTTCAGCAAGTTCCGTAAGTACGTCTTTTTGTTTACGCTTGAACTTCATCTCTTCGATTTTCGACTCAACTTTCCTTTCCGGAGCTAGAACTTTTGCTAAGAAACGTTCTTTGCCATGGCTAGTGTGGTTAGCAGAGATAATTGAAATTACACCTTCAGCAATATCCGGCTTTAGAGCATAATTTTCAACTAACATGTCTTTGTCAATTTTCTTTAAATCGCCGATTTTTAACCCAGCATCAGCCAATTGCTGAGCCGTAGTATCGTCAATTCCGCGTCTAAGTAAAGCTAGATAGGTATCTTTCTTGGCCATGGCATCCCCTCCGACAAGTCACGGCGAGTAGTCACTCCTAAGAAAAGGCTCTCCCGCGATTATCTAACAGTTTCTACACTATTTGAATAAATTAAACGACCTATTGCGGCCAACATTTATCAATT
Organism: Methanobacteriota archaeon; assembly: GCA_002727485.1. Next base: position 10,623 of record PBXE01000034.1, read on the forward strand.
TAAGCACTATTTTTTTCCAAATCGCAACATAACTCAATCCACTCGTCAAAATCCAATTCATCAGGCCTACATTCTAATCTTTCATCATCAACAAGTAATGAATATGCTTTTTTCCATCTGCTGGAATGCCATTTTGGCACTCTATTGATTCTCTTTGGGACAGATTTCAAAGTTGTACGAATCTTTTTTCTCCTTTGAGCGAATGTTGTATGGATGACTTGTTTGACAAGTCTTTTGTCGCATTGAAATTTTTCATGGCTTGGAATCATTTCAATGAAACAAGAATTCACCTTAGGATTAGGACTAAAATTATGTGGTGGAACTTTTTTGATAATTTTACTTTCCCAGTCTAGCAGTGCAGTCATACCAAGTGAACCAACATCAGATTCATACTCCATTACTAAACGTTCTGCAAATTCTTCTTGCACCAGCAATAAGACCATATTCAACGATTCCTCTTTCTGTTCTCTTAGAAATTTGGTTAGTTTATCAACTAGTGGAGACGAAATTTGGTAAGGGATATTTGCGATAACTTTCGAAATATCCTGAGGCCATTTAACTTTGAGAGCATCCCCATCAATTATGTTAAGCCTTTCTTGTTCGATTTCAGGTGCAAACATCTCTCTTAGATGCTGTACGGCAATTTTATCAATCTCGATTGCAGTTACTTTACATTTTGAATTCAGTAATGCTTCGGTAAGAACACCTGGGCCGGCTCCGATTTCCAATACGTGGTCTTGTTCTGATAATGCAGCATGATTGACTGAGAACCCGATCAACTCATCATTAATTAGAAAATGCTGTCCTAATTCTTTGTTAAATGGCTGTTTTGCACGTAAAGAGTCGACAAGCCAACGAGCGCCTCTCATGTTTTCACCGGGAGTAATATTTCAGAAAGCCTCGGTTGTAAATTTCTGTCATTTAATTCGGAATGGAAACGAATTGCAAGTAATTCAGCTGCATCGATACCACATAACTCATTTAATTGTTCAAATGAAGTAAAACCGGAAGAACCTCGTTTCTCAACCATCTGAGTGGCCTTCTTATTTCCAATCCCATGAAGTAATTCATATGAATGCTGTTTTAGTGATAAGAAGCCTGCTGGATTGTAAAAGGATTTGATAAAATAATCTTCATTTTCTTCAATGAATCTTTGTATTACAATAGGCAAATCTTTCTCAGCGCNGCTAGACATCCTGTCCAATCTAGCCATTCCAATTATATCGCCAACTTCNACTCTCTTTGAGCGATCCACTCCAACATACACACGTTGACTTAATTGTAGNACTNCACNNGTATTTTTGGGTCTATAGCGCCCGAGTAAAAATTTACTCTCGCCAAGCANAGTCAAAACGTTATTTTCAATGTCNTGCTCTACAACTCTNGCCCAGNTTTCATCGTCAAGAGGGGTCGGCTTATTGATTCGAGGCTTGGNCTTTTTCTGATTATTATGTCGACGATTTNTATTATTNTTAGAGCGAAAGTTTCTGTTGCCTGAGTTTTGTTGTTGAGGTTTCTTTTGAGCTTTTTTTGGGACATCTTTTCTGCCTTCAGCAGGCCTAGAAGGTAGATAACTGCGAGGTGTAGATTGAGATTTTTGCTTTCTCTTTGGAATCTTAATATTACGGTCACGACGGATGCCGCTCATAATGAACCCTCGGTAATTGAATCACTCTACGCCAACATGTTGTCGGACAATATCTAGAATCTCATTGACTTCACTATCATCAATTGCGATTCTTTTGGACACTAGTACTGCTTTGACGTCATCAGGGTACATTGGCATCAATTCAGCAATCTTAGCTGCCAAATCGGGGTATTGTGATAATTTTTCATGGCCGCTTAGAGCCTCTCTTAAACTGCTAAAAACATCTGGGATTGTTTTGTATCCATTTCGACTGTCACTAGCCGCCCATTCTGCATGTTGCAATGCCGCAACTTGCTCATAAGTCAAATCTCCACGGCGTTCTTGAGCTTCAGAAAGCATCTTTCTAACAGTGGCAAAATCAATGAATCTTTCTTCTTCAGTCATAAAAATCACTCCAATGGTCTTAGGTGCTCTGGCCGAGCAATAACGGTTTTTTGCATGTTTCCATCCTTTACAGATACAACCCACGCAGAACCTTGGCGGTGTTGAATAAATCCAGTTCTACCATTGAATCTTCGATGAGGCATACCCATTTGTTGTCCTCCATCTAGTACAATAGCAACTCTATCGCCTTCTTCATACTTATGAATTGAGCGACTGATATTTAGGCGACTTCGCTCTTTTCTACGACGTCTTAGAATGCTTCTAGTCCTTACACGTTGTCCCTTTGAACGCTTCATATTATTCGCCTCCCATGCCCCGATTCAGCATTACTACATCTTCGGAGCATTTCGGCGACCTACCATTGACATATAAGAACCGCGACGAAAAAATCGGTAAAATTAGTTCGCTTGAAGCCTAATCTGCATGGATATCTCCAACATCTAACCACTCAACCTCACACTTTGCTTTCAGCAATGAGGCTATACTCGGCTGAGTCCTACCACTGTCTCCATGAACGGTTTCTTTTACGTATGTGCCAGATTCACAACGCATAGTAACTTCAACAACTTTAGTCCCGTCTTCAAGGGTTTCAATCATTGGCGGATGAACCTCAAAAACAGTTCTTCTACGAATTAAATCGGCTCTTCTATGAGCAACTCTTTCGGGAGTTCGTTGAGCTAATTTAACACCTTCCAATGACATTATAGTCTCAATGATTGTTTCATCCTTAGGAATTTCAAAAGTTTCAGCAGGTTGTTCTTCAAAACTCAAAATACGTTCGATTAATTCATCTTTAGTCCCTGACTTCTTTACCTTCATCTCAGTACACATCTCGACCAGTTCAGATTTTTTCAATTTTAACAGTTCATTCCTTGACGGTTTTGAGTCCTCAACATCAATCTCATTTGGCAGCGGTTTTGTATTATCTCTCTTGTTATCGCCTCTTCTTTTCTTTTTGTTTTTAGAACGCGATTTGTTCTCTTTGGTTAGATCTAAAGGTGCAGTTAAAACAGTATACTCCGCTTCATTCAATGGTAATAACTTAAATCTAATTGTATAGGATTTTTCAGCCGGAGTATCTTTTAGTCGAACCACTTCACTTCTATTAGAATCTCTTAGGCTAGAGATTTCTATGCTTCCATCTGCATTATTATTAATCAATGCCATCAATTCAACAGGATCAATATTGCGTAATTTTGGCTCTTTCATTTCAATAACAAATGGTCTTCCACGGCCCAAGCATCTCACATCAATATCTTCTCTGCCCATTCCGTGAAATGCATGCTCTTCACTACCAAAAACACTGAGAAGTGGGTTTCCAATCAAATCTTGAACACTCTTTTCATATTGTAATCCAGTCATATTGCATCGCTCACATCCGCGTCCTTTACATGCTCTACACGGCCATCGAGTCTGAGGGATTCCTCGCTCTAATTTACGATACCTACCATACAAGTAATGGGCCCTAACATCTAAATCGACACTCAAAGTCAACACATCGATTAAAGCGAGAATCTGGGGTTTATCATTGACCAATTTTACGTTTTCTAAACGTTCGTTGAGAATTTTCGCAATTTCTGAAACCAAACCGGTCTTCAAGCCATCACAACCGCCTGCGCCAAATCTCTTTCTTTGTACGTCTTCCTCTTCGATTTGGTCTTTAGGAAAGCGAGCACCCAATTGTAATCGTTCAAATTGATATGGTTCAATTGAATCGAAAATAATATCAGCCAATAATTTAGTTTCTTCAAATAAATTTTCACAAAAAGGACATAGTGGAATTTCTTCTGCGATATTAATCAGATGAGTGTTTGATTTTTCTACGGTGGAGCGAATTTCTATTCCGGATTCTTCTATTGTTTGTTCATATCGTTTTTTGCCACCAAGGCGGCCAAGACAATGATTGCAGCATCCAATTCGCACTAAGTGTTTCAAACCAGCAGGGTCGGGCGCTCTAGGAATTTCTTCCATGTGTGAATCGAGTTGAATTGTGGTTTCATAGTCCTCTTCTTCAATTTCTTCCTCTTCTTCAATTTCGTCCCAAAGAGAATAATTAGTTTGACCAAAACCAGAATTTGCGTACTTCATCCAGTCCTCTTCATCATTTTCATCAGTCATAAAATCACCACTGCCTCGGGGCCAACCCCTAAGGAAGCAAACTGCCGTCAAACATCTACTTCAATAATACATCGGCGAGTTTTGTTTTTCGCTAACGATTGGTAGATTAAATGAAATCTACTCTTCGTTTGAACTACCTTTACTTTCTACTATATTGGAAAGAATGCCCAATGCTGCTGTAGTTAAGATTAGGCTTGCTACCAGAGACAAAGCAATCATGGCTGCAGAATAGATTCCGAAATTACTGAATAATCCCATTGGAGATAGAGCGATTACAAGGAATCCTGCCGAATCTGATGCGGCACTGCCAATTAGGGCGAAACTACAAGCGCCACCCACGGCAATTAGAGCTTCATCATGAGATTCACCCTTCTCTCTACTTTCCCTGTATCGTTCAGTTACATGTATACAGTAATCTATACCAACTCCTAATGAGATGGTAGCGATTGTAACTGTAACGATGTTAAGCGAAGAGCCAGCAGCATTCATTAGACCATATAGCCAAACAACAACAAGAAGAATTGGTATTAGTGTAACAATCGCTTGTTTAATCGAACGGAAACCAATTGATAGGGTGATTAATACAAATAGTGAACCTAAGACAAGTGATGATTGCATCTCATCTTGCATTGCAGTAGATGCTACATAACGAGTAATCGGCCTGCCAGTAGGCATTACCCAAGTCAGCGGTTTGTCTTCGGTGACCGGTCCAGATTCTTCTATTGTGCCCGAAGAAAGGTTAG
>PBXE01000035.1 GCA_002727485.1 Methanobacteriota archaeon
TTCATAAAAACGAATCCTTCCCATTATTACCGAGGGGGGTTAACTTTGGACACTGACGATAAAATAAAACGTCTATTAGACGGTCAATTAGACCATGAAGAAATAGCGTCAGACCCTGTTTTATCATCGTTGGCTGAAAGAATTTTTGGCTTGACCATAGAGCCAATGACTCCGACAAAAGGTTCTGCGGTGGAACCATCAGCAGAAGAGAGCATTGAAACTCCAACATCTAACTCAATGATCGAAGTTATNCCTGCTAGTCCTTCNATACCACAACCAATGCCTGNATTGTCTACACTCGANCCNATTCCAAAANATGTAGAAGAAACNAAGTCGATNTCAAAATTAGGACTTTTCGGCTTCNTTGGCCTTATTNTTTCTGTNAGCAATCTNTTTGGTGCNTTTGGTTTCCTTAACTCNCAATGTTCTGGNGANTTNTGNACNTCAGAAGCCACAAGATTGAATTGGTTAGGAATCCATGACATAACAAATGAAATGGGATGGTCTATGCCATTTCCTGAAATAGGAATTCCAGATTATGTAGCCATTGGCATGAGCTTACTTTTCATTGTTATCAGCATCGTTAGAAAATAATCTTGAGTTGAGATTATGGGAAAGGGGAAAGCGAAGAGAGGAATTCCNTCTAAAGGGGAGGATTTTAATTCNTGGTATCCATTTATTGTNGAGGCTGCNGANTTAGTTGACAAGAGATATCCGATAAAAGGAATGGATGTCTGGAGGCCATATGGCTGGAAAGCTATGAAATTAATTGATCAATTAACTCACCATGAAATGGAGAGAACTGGCCATGAAGAGGTCAACTTTCCGTTGCTTATACCAGAGAATTTACTAGACAAGGAGAATGCTTTNGTTGCTAAACTAAAACTAGCGCGTGAGGANGGNGTAGANCCTGATGATTTACGTATTGAAGTAGAAGAAGGCGGATTCAAGAAAGAAGTATACTGGGTAAAGCATGCGGGAGAGAATGAATTAGANATTCCAATGTTNCTGCGTCCAACNAGTGAGACAGCGATGTACACAATGTTNCCNNTATGGATAAGNTCNCACAAAGATTTACCAATGAAAATTTACCAAATGGTAAACACTTTCAGATATGAAACAAAACAAACAAGGTCATTTATTCGTGTAAGAGAAATTCANTTCTTCGAGGCTCATACTGCTCATGCAGATGAAGACTGTGCATCAAGACAAATTCAACAAGATCTAGAGATTGTCGATAATTTGATGCACGACTTGTGCCTTCCTGTGATTAAAGCAAAACGTCCTGTTTGGGATACTTTTCCAGGCGCCTGGTACACAATCGCAATTGATGCTATTATGCCAAATGGAAGAACTCTACAAGTTGCTTCTTGTCACCATTACAGAGATCAGTGGGCTAAGGCTTTTNACGTAAAATACGAANATNTCGATGCCAAACAACAATACGTACATCAAACAACTTANGGCATGTCAGAAAGGTTGTTGGGNGCAATCGTTGGAATGCACGGTGATGATGATGGACTAATCATGCCACCAGCAATCGCACCGTTCCAAGTAGTTATATGTCCAATGATAAGGAAAAACTCTGAAGTCGATACAGTAGCAAAATCAGAAGAAATCGCCAATATACTCCGAAAATCTGGTATCAGAGTTAAAGTAGATTCTAGAGATATCCATGCGGGACAGAAATATTACGACTGGGAAATTAAGGGTGTCCCATTAAGATTAGATATTGGACCAAGAGATATCGAAAACAATACTGCGTTTGCAGCAAAAAGAACTGGTGGAAAAGAACCACTCCCAATGGACGATATCGTAAATGAATGTAGAAGAGTTCTGGAAGAAATTTCAGATGAATTGAGGAAGAGATCACAAATACATACCCAGGATGTTGTAGTTCCTCTCGTCGATTTAGATAATGTGGAAGATGGCAAGATATACGAATTAGCATTTGATGGCACAGATTCTCATGCTGAACAAATTGAGAAAAGTACCGGATTGTCATTCCTAGGAGACGCTACTGAACCATATGCTGATGAAAGGCCATGTTTTATGTCAGGTAAACCAACAACAAGACGAGTTTTACTAGCAAAAACCTACTGATTACATCCCNAGACCGTCGANATCCATTTCACTGTCTCTCATCATACGTTTCATCTGTTTGTTCATCTTTCGGTTTCCACTCATACCCTTCATCATTTTACGGGAACGGTTCCACTGCCCAATCAATTCGCGAACATCTTTTTCTTTTACTCCAGAACCTCTGGCTATTCTTCTGATTCTATCTGCTTTAATTTTTGCAGGTTCGTCTTTTTCAAATGTGGTCATTGAATCCATGATAACCTGATAGCGATCGAGGTTAGATTGCATGGCTTCTTTCTGATTTTTACCCATAGCGCCCATTCCACCAAACATACCCGATGGCAAGAAAGATAGCAGTTTGTCAATTGTTCCCACTTTGGACATCATTTCCATTTGAGAATACATATCATTCAGAGTAAATCTACCAGAAAGCATACGTTGGGTTATTCTCATCGCTTCTTCTTCGTCTAAATCTTCTGGTGCTAAGTCGATTAGGCCTCTAATGTCGCCCATTCCTAGTAAGCGAGAAATAAATCTATCAGATTCGAATTTTTCAAGGTCTGATACTTTTTCTCCCGTTCCAATATACATAATTGGAGCGCCAGTNGTTGCCACTGCGGACAAGGCTCCACCACCTCTAGCGGTACCATCAAGTTTAGTAACAACAATTCCAGTAACTCCGGCTAAATCATGGAAATTAGCAGCAACAGGTCCCGCTGATTGNCCAACTTGTGCATCAATAACTAGGAACCTTTCATTTGCGTTGGCTATATCAGAGATATTTTCTAACTCAACAACTAATTCTTCATCGAGTTTATGACGACCTGCAGTGTCAATAATTACTAGATCTGCTGCTGAATGTTGTTTTAACCCGTTTCTTACAATTTCTGCTGCATCTTTATTATCAGGTTCTCCGTAAACTTCAACACTAGAATCCTCGAGTAACTGAGTTAGTTGATTGTAAGCACCAGGACGGTGTACGTCAGCTTCGATTACTGCAACCCGTACGCCATGCTTCTTTCTGTACCATTCCGCTAATTTTGCAGTTGTAGTTGTCTTTCCGTTTCCATAAAGACCAACCATNAAGATTGTTGCCTGATGAGGNCGAACTTCTCTTGAAGGACCAAGAATTCTAACTAGTTCGGTGTAAAGAATATTCATGGCATGGGTCTGTAATGTCAAACCAGGTCTTGTTTCTTCTTCTCGTAATCTAGTTTCCAAACGCTCAGTTATTTCTTTTGTTTGTCGAACATTGAAATCGGCTTCTTGTAATGCTCTGCGCAAGGTCTTGAGCATTTCTTTTAGCTCGTTTTCATCTAATTTGCGCTTGTTCTTGAGTAAACCAATCGCAGAAAAGATTCCACGGGATAGTGACTCCAGCGCCATGGTTAACTCTACCAACCCATTTGGTTTGAACCCAACGGAAATTATTCTTCAGGTGGAAATGATAATTTTAGTACATCACCATCTAATTTAGCCGCAACTTTACTTGCTTTGGCTGGTCTTTCGAAAGGAACGGGGTGCTCCCTGTCGTTTATTCCAACATATACGGTTCCCGATTCGCTTCTTAGAGATAAATCTCCTCTATCGATACCAGGTAGATGAAGATAAACATCATCTCCTTCAGACCAAGTGCCACGATTTATTTCTAGTCCGAGTCCTATTTGGAATGGACCGAGACCATCCCTAATCTGTATATCTCCATGCAATTCTTTACCCATTGCTCGTAATAATTCTAGTCCATGTATATCTGATTCTTTTAATTCGACCTGATGTAAATGAACATCAGGCAATGCATTTTTTAAATCGGAAATATTGTTTTTTTCATGCTTCCTTCTTGTTTTAATAAATTCATTATCAATATCTGGAGTCAATCTATTCACTACACAACCTGTAACGGGTAAATTGAATTCATCTAATGAAGCATGTGCTCTAATTGTTTCATTTACTCCCATTTTTTCAGGAATTGTTACTAGAGTGAATCGTGTAACTTCCGGGTCACACAAGATTCTGCGAACATGTAGAACTCTTCTACGGAATTTTTCAAGTTCCTCTCGCATCTTTTCTCCGTCTTTTGCACCGAACATCATAGCCCTTATGCCACCTGTTAATCTGTGCATTTTGATTATTTTATCAGCCCACTTCTCGATAATTTCTGGCAGTGCTAAAAATCTCAGTGTGTGACCTGTAGGTGCGGTATCAAAGACAATAACATCCCAATCTGGATTTTCAAGATGCTTCAATAATTCATCAAAGGCCATGGCTTCATCCAAACCAGGCAGCACCATTTCTGAGGCATTCATATCCAAAGATTCTCCACCTAAAAACGGGGTTATACTTTCTGTTAGTTTTGGAATGTGTTCTCCTATTCTTGCTTCTGGATCTAACTCCATACCCCACAGACCTGGCACTCCTTCNACTTCTATAGGAGTGGAAGACAACTGAAAATTGAGACTATCAGAAGTTGAATGGGCTGGGTCNCTGCTAACCAATAGAACTTTCATTCCAGCATCTGCTAATGTAACAGCTGTCGATGTGGAGGTTGTGGTTTTACCCACTCCGCCCTTTCCTCCGAACAGAAGAAGTCTTGCCATTATTTTACCCTAAAGATTGACATATTCAATACTTGGTATTACAAAATTGACTTCAATGCGAAGTTACTCGAACCATCATGGCAAGTGACTTGATGTTGTTCCAAGTCGCTTCAATCGTTGCACTNGTAGGCATGGGTCTCGGATGGAGAGGTGTGATGACCAAATACTCTGGTTTCTATGATTTACCAACCGCTTGGAGTATGATGTTTTGGGGAATACTTCTTGGAGGATTATACGGAAACCTTGGTGATGCGTTTCTCTTACTACCAACAATCGAATTTGGCAGTCCATCTGTGCTTAATATTGTAATTTGTTTAATGTTAGCAGTTTCTGTACATTTAATTTTACGAAGAAAAAAAGTCAGGATTACAGGATCTCAACCCACCACAGGCTGGGCACTAGGCCTTTCAGTAGGTGGNATGTTAGGTATGTTTACCATATATCGAACATTACAGATTAANGAATTTGATNTACANGTNGGAGCAACTGTAATCTTGATTGCNCTNACATCTCCGAGGTCACATGCATTGATTTTCTCAAATCATGGATANAGNATGCTACTNGGTCAGAGGTGGAANGCNGTAATTTCAACGTTTTTTTGGTGNACNGNNGTNATATNNTCATTGTANAGTGCNNTATTCAATCCNTTAATCTGGATATTTGTAATTCCAATTTTATTGCTAACAGAAAATAAAGCCCACGATTGGGTTTGGGCAGCCATCCCAAAACCTGCAAGAAGAAGATTGCGTAGAATATGGGCAGATGCTGCAAGAGCACGCAATCGGGAAGAAGAGTAGGCGACTACTTACAAAGAGTACATAGCGGATTTATGGTCTCTAAATTAGGCATATTTTCAGTTTCAATACAATACAGAACCTTCATGTGGGTTCTTCACAGGGTTAGGTTCAATGGGAGCATGTCCTTTCTGTCGTGCACAAACCCTACCGGGGGATTCAATCTGCTACAGTTGTGGTAGAGTAATCTCCGGAGCATCGGGTATGACTCAGAGAGTAAGGGGTGAGTTTTCCCGTGGAACAACAAGGAGNGCCAGTGCAGGAAGCGCTCCAATGAAGAAAAAATCCGATGGCGGGGGCATTCGTCGCAGGAGGAAAAAAAGCAAACTGAATCAATTAGGTTTGGTTGCTTTAATCGCTTTCATATTTTTCACCCCAGATGCTCGGGAATATGTATTGGCTAAGTGGGCGGAGTTAGAGACTTTTATCATGGAAGGTATAGCTCCAGCTCAAGTTTTCCCAGTAGAAGCGGAATATACCGTGCTCCGTTCTGTTGATTTGTGGAATAACGATTCAGGTATAGGGCACTTAGAGGAATCTATACCCATTCCTACAGATTATTCTAGTAACGAAAACGACGAGGTTTCGCTTGCTTACACAGACGGCACAGAGAAACAAAAATCAACGATTCAGAGAGTCATAAATATAGAACTCCGGATAGATGGGGAAATAATTTCTATTCCAAAAGACGGACTGCCTACTAAGAGTAAGGCGAATGCAGTAATTACCAACCAAGGTAACGAGGTGTGGTGGCCAGGAGTTGGCCAAGGATCTGATTATTGTGGACACGGTTCCTGTGTTAGAATATCTATGGACATTCCAGAATTTTCACAAGAATCTGTAGACCTCGCAGTTACTATTGAGGCTAAATCCCACTCCTGGTGGCATTCTACTAGGGTTGATGGTAAGGTCGAAGGGAAATCTGTAGGGGCAAGTGTAAGTCGATCAGGTACATTCGATGATATCTCCGAAAGAGGAGAGGGAACAAGGTATGTCCAATTTGGCCAGCACAAAGAATGGTATGACCGAAATGAGTGTCAACCAGCACAGCCGAATTGTAGTCCAAATTTTGCAATATCTGGCAAACAATCCACTGCGCCCACAGTAGTCCAAACTGCTGCGAGTATCGAAGCATCATTACCAAGTGATCTCAAAGATAATGTATACGCATATGGTAGAGCAACATTCGATTGGTTAAACCAAAATGTTCCCTATGACTACGGAGCGGGTGTACAAGCAAGAAGTGGAGAAATATGCTTGGTTGATGGACTAGGCGACTGTGATGAACAATCTAATGCTTTCATGAGNATTATGAGAGTNAAAGGAGTCCCAACATGGTATGCATTTGGAGCGCTTACTGATCCTCAATTTGAATCATGGCAAGGACACGGTTGGGCTTACATCATGATTCCACTATCAGATGAATGGTGTGAAGATAATGATGTAGTTCTCAATACATGTTATGTCGAGGGTTCTGTCGATGTTGTAAATCGAAAGTGGTTAGTTCACACACCAACTGCTTACATCGATTGGATTGAAAAGACTCCTGCAAGTTTGATTGGGGAATACTATACTGGAGGAACAATGTCAGGGATTGACAGAGTTCGTTCATTTAGCACAGAAGATTATTCAGTTTCGGGCGGAACTTGGAGCAATAAATGGCTACAGGAGGCGCTCTAATGCGAATCATAATCGGTGGTGGAGGCAGGGTTGGTACTGGACTTGCACGAGCATTGAGAAGTGAAGAGAAGGAAGTAGTTCTTGTTGACAATAACGCTAGAGTTGTCAAAAACGCTCAAGGAATGGACATTTTAGTGATATACGGAGATGTTACAAAGAGAAATAAATTCATCGAGGCTGGTATTGAATCAGCTGAAGTTTACGTAGCAGCAACCGATTCGGATGAGTTGAATTTACTTTCATGTGCACTGGCTAAACATGTTCATGCTGAAAAAACAAATTCCAATAAAACATTGACCACGATTTGTCGTATTAGAAACCCGCATTTTGTTGAAGAGCACAAATCGGGTAAACTAGGTCAATGGGCTGGCGTAGACCACGTTGTCCATCCGATTGATGATGCAATTGAAAGGTTAATGTCTGGATTAAGGTCATCATCACTATCAGAAGTAATACCGTTTGAAGCGGACGCTTACATTGTCGAATTGGATGTCAAATCGGAAGCTGGAAGTGTAGTTCACAGGACATTAAGGGAATCCGGTTCAAAGGTTGAAGGAGGATTACCATTGATTGTAGGACTAAAAAGAGATGGAAGCCCGGGTAAAGTTCCTTCAGCAGACGATCTCTTACTAGCAAATGACCGAATTGCTGTTGCAACAGCGGGTGAAGCCTCTTTCAANAGAATTCTTCGTATTTTNGGCCATGAAGCCGTCGATTTCCCTGAAAAACCGAAAGTAATTATCTTTGGAGCAAGTCTGATTGGAACAAGACTTGCAAAAGCATGGCAAAGGGCAGGAGCCTCAGTTACAGTTGTGGAAAAAGACTTACAATTAGCAAATAATATCGCAGGCTCAGATATTGGTGATTTACCAGGAATTGAAATCATACATGGTGACCATTTGGACAAAGAATTACTTTCAGAAATCGAGATATCATCAATGGACATCGCAATATCGGCATTGGATAATGACCATGGGTCAATTGCAGCGGCTTTACTTGCTATTGATATGGGAGTCGAGAGAACAGGATTAATTCTNTATGATGCTGATTTGGTTAGNGTTGTTAGAAGAATGGGAATTACATTCGCTGTTGACAGAAAAAGAGTTGCTATAGATGCAATGTTGTCTAGGATACATTCTGAATTACCAGGCCCATATGCTGTTTTGTCAAGTGTTCCAGATGTTGTAGGAATCTGCTTACCGATTAGTGATAAAGTGAAATTTGCAGGAAAGACAATTGCCGACGCAGGCTTACCTGATTGGTGTAAGGTTGCTTTCATACAGAGGAAGAATATTCATGAAGAATGGGAAACTTTGAGACCNTCNTCTAGTAAGAATTTGTTAGAAGGNGATAANCTAACAATATTTTTNCCACCAGATAGAGTTGATGATCTGGAAAGGAAATTCAAGGTGTGATAACAAAATGCGCAGAGACGTACTATCTTTGATAGTAGGATGGACCATGGTGGCACTTATTGTGCCATTGATGTTCAGTTTTGTAATAACTTGGTGGTTAGATGGATTCAACACTGCATTAGTTTCATTCTTTATTCCAACCTTATTATCAGGTATCATTGGTATTGGATTGCTGTCATTTGGTGTTCGTTCAGATACAACTGAGAGACTCAGGGACAGGGAAGCATTTGCTGCAGTAGCAATGGCTTATCCTGTTGCCGTATTAGTTGGTGCACTGCCATTTTGGTTAGGAGGAGTATTTCACGGACCATTCACAGATGGTTCAACAATGTCTGACATTGGGAGAGGATTTGTTAATTCCTGGTTTGAGGCNATGTCAGGTTTCACTACTACCGGCGCTACAGTAATTCAACATTCCATGAGCCCGAATTGCATTCCTGGAACCACCCCCGACTGCATAAATGCCCAACCCAAAGGCATTTTACTTTGGAGGTCAATTACACAATGGCTTGGTGGAATGGGAATAATTATGCTAGGTTTGATGCTTTTATCTCGAGTATTAGGCGGGGGAATGGCTCTTGCAAGGGCGGAATTAACTGGACCGTCCCTTTCGAGGCTAAGGCCAAAATTACAGCAGACNGCTCTAGCTTTGTGGACTATTTACATAATCTTGACAATCGCTGAAATTGTCTTGCTNTGGAGTATNGGAGGAATGAGTCTTTTTGATTCAGTAAATCATGGTTTGACAACATTGCCTTCTGGAGGTTTCTCAACTCATGATGCATCTATTGGATACTATGACAGCGCTGTTGTTGAGTCTATTATTTTGGTATTCATGTTTTTAGCCGGAGTGAATTTCACTCTAATTTGGTTTGCATGGGAAAAACAATGGGGCAAAATTATTGGCGACGAAGAAGGAAAATACTACGTAGTCATAATTTTAACAGCCACAACATTCATTGTTCTTTCACTTATGTTGCAAGGCGAATCACTAGATAGGAATCTACTGCATTCATTATTCACAGTCGTGGCCATAGGAACATCAACTGGGTATTCATCAACGGATTATATGCAATGGCCTGTTATGGCTCATATTGTCTTGTTTTTACTGATGATTATCGGTGGCTCTGCAGGTTCAACAGCAGGTGGTTTGAAAGTAATGCGTGTTACACTCGCTGTGAAAATAGCCTGGAGGGAAATTGGAAGGATAGTCCAGCCGAAGCGAATATTGAGAATTAGAATGAATGGTGAAGTGATCGAAAGGGATAGACTTAGCCTAGTTGTTGGTATGCTTTTCGTATGGACTGGTTTGTTTGCTATATCTTGTATATTATTAGCAATGACTTTACCAAATTCTGATTTTGAATCTGTCATTTCTGTTGTCGCAGCATCTCTAGGCAACACTGGACCAGCATTAGGAGATTATGGGCCCGCAAATACATGGGCATCAATGGGGACACCTTCTTTGTTAATTACATCAGTTTTGATGTGGTTTGGACGTCTAGAATTAATGACTGCTCTTCTATTGATACACCCAAGAACATGGACTCGAGAAGAGCGAGAAGCACCAGACAGAGCCTCTGTAAAGTTGATTAGNGAATTGTTTGAAAAGATGGAAGAAAAGATAGAAGAAAAGGAAACTGATTAGAATAGTTTCATTTGACCCGGATTGTTATCTTCATCATCCTCAGAATGATCTGATTCAATCTCAATGTCTTCTTCTATATATCTCTCAGCACCATTTTTTGTGTTAACTGATATTGTATTNTCTACAAATTCANTNTGCGCCNTTGAATATTCTTCCATTAGTTCTTTTGTTGACCTGTGAGTTAATTTCAGTCCGCAAATGGCAGCATGTTCTTCTGGAGATAATCCCAATGATAGTGAAATTGTAAAATCAGTTTTATTTTTTGATTGAACTGCTATGAGGGATGGCAATAATTCTTCTCTAACCGCTTTTTTGGAACAGCCACATGTTTCAGAAAGCCTATCGACAACAGACTTCTTAACCCAAGCAGAACCTCTTCTCAAGAAGCCAGGATATGTACAAAATATCCTACCTTCAATATTGGATTTGGATGTTACAGTTGCAGATAAAGATGTCAAATTTGAGCTCCAATAATAAGACCTATGTGCAGTGTTTCGATATATTGTTCCAATCATATTATCCGAAATCGACAACGCTTTAGAGCCCCTCCTAATGGTATTTTTATCAGTAAAAACAACACCATTATTCCAGGATATCCATGCAATCATGTCATCTGGGCTTTTATCTAAACTTCTTGCAATTTGAACTGCTTTATCTGCACGTCTTGTTCTGTACAATAAATCCAAACCAGGAAAAATTTCCACTGAAGTATCTCTTACTCCTGCTTCAATATTATCTGCAACAATCTCCGATGTTAAGTTAGATTCAATTAAATTTGACATAACTTGTAGGTCTCTAACCAAAGCTCGTAAATCTCCTGGATTGTTTTTGATCAAATCATCAATAGCGCCTGGATCAGCTGTATATCCCTCAGAATCCAAAACCCGATGAGCAATTCTCCGTAATGCTTCGTCAGAGGCTCTTTCAAATTTGATGATTGTTAGGAACTTACTAAACCTATCTCTAGCAGTCCTCCAAGATGAATTTTTACCCCACAAACCCATCTCATCATTACATGCTAAAATTACTGGTTGCTTCGTTCTTGATAAAAGATTGAGTAATTCTGCTTTGCCTCCACTATCGCCCTTGAGTTCATCGGATTCTTTGTATTCTCCACTAACAAGATTAGAAATCCTCTTGTCAGAAATTTCTCTTAGTCCGCCACTCAAGTGATCTACTTCGTCAAGTAAAATCAAAGTACGATTAGGGGAAGATTTATTGAAATTAAATAACGAACTGTGAGTCGAAGCATGGGTTGCTGCTTTGCGAATAGCACCTGCATTACGAGCATCACTTGCATTTAATTCAATTACTTGCCAATTCATATCATTAGCAATTGCACGGGCGACAGAAGTTTTACCAACACCGGGTGGCCCAATAAGTAGAATTCCTGGCTTTTTTGGAACACCTTCTGCCCAGTTTTGAAGCCAATTACGAATTATTTTTCTCTGCCTTTCATTGCCTTCTAGTTGCCGTTCACTATCTGGACGGTAGCGTTCAGTCCAGTCACTAACCGTCATAGTCGCCTGTTGGAACAGGTATCACTTGAATGTTGGTTTTAGAAAAACGGTAAATTTTCAATTTTCAACCTTTCTTGTTTAGTTGAATCTCGATACCTGATAGTTACCGAATTATCTGTAAGTGAATCATGGTCTACGGTTATACAATACGGGACTCCAATTTCATCGGCTCTTGCATATCTTCTGCCTATAGATCCACTTCCGTCATATATTGAGAAGACATTTGGTATAGCGCAGAGTTTTTTATGAATTTCAATAGCCATCCTGTCCATACCATCTTTTTCAAATAATGGAAGGACTGCAACATCAACTGGAGCAATTAGATTTGCAAATTCTAATCTATTGTACCTCTCTCCTTCTTTCTCTAACTCATTGAAAGAATGATCAATTAGATGCCAAATAATTCTATCAATACCGAAAGCTGGCTCAACAACATGAGGTATAAACCATTCACCAGATACTGTTTCTTTTGTATTTACACGTTTTACATGTTCTTCGGAAATTTCAACTTCTGAGCCATCTATTTCTATTGTCATCGGGAAATTACAATCCGCATCTAAGTTTTCTACGAATTGCTTTACTTTACCTGCTAAATGCCTAAATGCTGGACCAGCCTTAGCACCATCAATTGTCCATCCATCCTTTTCGATTATCTTGGGTTCTTTAAAGAGCCTCCATGCCCTCATTCTTTGACCAGTGGCTTTCTCATGTGCTTCAAGGTCAAAGCAACCTCGATGAGCAATTCCAACACATTCAATCCAGCCATATGAACCAAATATTTCAGCATCCCAGCAATCTTGAGCATAATGAGCCATTTCGGTGTCTAGATGTTGTCTAAATCTAATGTGCTCAGGTTTAATTCCGACATCTGTTAAAAATTTGTATGTAAGAGCCATAAAATATCCTACAGTAGCATGCCTTACTATACCGTTTTCTACAGCCGATGTAATATCCGAATCTATCTGGTTGCCTTCACCTGGGACAAGTGTTAATTGGAAATCAAATGATGAAAGATCATGATTGATTTCGGCTTCAGGATCGATGAAGTATTCAAGTTCAGCCATATTGAATTCTCTTAATCTGATCATTCCTTGTCTTGGACTTATTTCATTCCTGTAACCTTTTCCGGTTTGTATTGCACCGAACGGTAACCTTTCACGAAAATGACGATATAAAGGAAGAAAAGAAGTAAACATGCCTTGAGCGGTTTCAGGTCGCAAAAATCCATCTCTCGCAGAAGAACCAACTCCAATTTTTGTATCAAACATCAAATTTTGAGATTTTAGTTCTCCCCAATTGTTGCCACCACAGCTAGGACATTTCGGCATGTTTGTTTCTATTAATTCTGCGAGTTCACCTTTTGTTAGAGAATCGGCATTAGGATAAAATTCCTCAACTAAGTGGTCTGCTCTACTTGCTTCGTTGCAATCAAGACATTCAGTTAGAAAATCACTGAACTCACCCACGTGTCCACTCGCTTCTAAAACCGGAAAAGGAGTTACGGTAGGGCACGAAATTTCAACGATGTTTCCTAGGGACTGCCAATGATTAATCCACGATTGGATGACCTTGTTTCTCAAGCGGCCACCAACTGGTCCAAAATCATATAATCCGGCAACACCGCCATGAATTTCAAATGCAGGGAGGATAATACCTCTTCTTTTCAGCATGCCGCTTAATCTCGACAACCGTTCAGAAGAAAACTCCATCATGAACTTTCCAAACCTATGAACTAAATGAGTTAATCTGAAAAAATACTCGAAAAAACATAAAATGTGACATAGAAGATAAAAACTCACTATTATAAAAACAAAACATTCAATTACTCATCACATACGCTGCAAACCCATCAGAGTGAGAGAATTATTATGGCAAAAATCTCGTATTTGGATTCACCATTAGAATCCGAAGAATTATTTGAGAAATTATGCCAACCTGTTCGTAACTGGTTTAGAGATAAGTTTCCAGATTTTACAGCACCTCAAAAATTAGCTATTCCGTCCATAATGGATGGAGATCATCTATTACTGTGTTCACCGACTGGTTCAGGTAAAACACTGACTGCTTTCTTAACGATAATCGATGATCTGGTTAGAAGAGCGATGGATGGTAAACTGGATAACAAAGTATACTGTTTGTACATATCACCGATTAAAGCACTTGCTAATGATATTCAAAAGAATTTGATTGGACCATTAACTGAACTGGAAGAAAAGTATCTTCCAGACAGAGCACAAGGCAAAATAAGAGTCGGTCTCAGAACTGGCGATACACCACAATCTGAACGGCAAAAGATGCTTCGAAAGCCCCCACACATTCTTATCACAACTCCAGAAAGCATGGCAATCGCAATCTCTTCACCGAAATTCCAACCTATCGTATCTGAAGTAAAATGGATAATTATTGATGAAATGCATTCACTAGTTCCCACTAAGAGGGGAGTCCATCTTGCACTAACTATCTCGTTATTAGATACAATCTTACAGAATCCAGTTCAACGAATTGGAATATCTGCTACTATGGAGCCATTGGAAACAGTAGCTGAATACCTAGTAGCCAGTGATGATAGAGAAACTCGAAATTCAGGTCAACCAGTAAAAATAGCAAAGATAAGTGGAGCAAGAGAATTAGATCTCGATATTCTCTTGTGTTCTCCTAAATTTAGTGAATTATCTGTAATGAAAGTCTTGGAAATGAATGTTGAGATGATTGCTGATTTAATCAGTGCGCACACAACTACCTTGGTTTTCGCTAACACCAGAAAGATGACTGAAACCCTCGTTCAAAAGTTGAGGCCATATTTAGGAGATTTAATCGCCGGGCATCATGGTTCTATGGACAAAAGAATTAGGCTAGATGTAGAAAGGAAGTTAAAATTAGGACACCTTCGTGCAGTAGTGACTTCTTCTTCATTAGAAATGGGAATAGACATTGGTTCCGTTGACATGGTCGTTCAAGTTGGTTCGCCAGGAGATATAGCAACAGCCTTGCAAAGAATTGGAAGAGCAGGGCATCATGTTGGTGGAATACCTAGGGCGAGATTCTTGCCATCAAATGTTGATGATTTGATGGAACTCGCTGCTTTACAGGCAGCTATTCAAACTGGGGACATGGATAGATTGGATTTCCCAGAAAATTGTCTCGATGTTTTAGCACAGTATCTGATTGGATTAGTGATTATCAACGACAGGGATATCGATGAAGCATTTGAAATTGTGAAGAGTACATGGTCATATCGAAATCTGGATTACGATGAATTTATCGAAGTATTGGATATGCTTGATGATGAAAGAAGAGTATGGATTGATTGGGAAGAGAATCTATACGGTAAGAGAGGATACTCCAGAATGATTTATTACACAAATATAGGTACAATTGCACCAGATAATTCCTATCTAGTTTTCAACGCTGAAGGTAGTATACTAGGCCAACTATCTTCATCATTCGTTGCAAATTTAAGAAATGGCGATGTCATACTATTGGGTGGCTCCACATACAGAGTAACCAATATTCAAGGAACAAG